>NZ_JBHTDM010000012.1:0-148299 GCF_042666535.1 Brachybacterium sp. GCM10030252
ACAAACAACCAGCATATAACTGCTGTATCATCCGTTAAAATTTGCCAATCAAATATTGGCATCAACAAACAGACACGCTATTGAGATATCAAGCAACACGCGCACATCGTCATCTGGCCGCTCAGCGGCTCGACTCGGAGGCTCGGATGCGCCAGGCGGAAAACCGTCCGACGATTCTTTGTCTTCGTCGTCCCGGCGCGAGTCACTACTCTAGCAGATCTTCGCGGCCCGGTCCAACTCCGCTCCGTGTGTCCCGCGTCTCGTTCTGATCGCTGTGCGATCGTCACCCGAGCAGGTCACGGCCGTTCCCCCGACGTTCCGGGAGTCCGGGTCAGCAGCTCCTCCGCGTCCGCTCCGTGCCGCCGGCCCCGTGGGGCTTCCGGCCTTTCGCGTCTGCGTCCTCGCTGCTGACAAGAGAAAACATTACGGGTCCTGCGGGGGGCCGTCAAACCATCCCGTTCAGCCCTCGTTCACCCTTCTCAGCGCCTGTTTGTGCAGGTCAGCATGCATTTCGGTGGCCTCGGAAAGCGCTCGTTCACTCTGATGTGACCTGAGTCTGAGAGGGGGGTCACGAGACCGCGGGACGATTTGACCAGGGCCCGTTCGAGGTGCCACGTGCGCGCCCGTCCGGGCATGCAGAACGCCCCGGGCACTCCGTGTTCGGAGTGCCCGGGGCGTGGTGGAGGTCTGCGTCCTGTGCCCGCGGCCTGTCGTCGTGCTCAGCCGGCGAGGTGCGCCATGGCGGCGTTCTTCCGTCCCCGGCGCAGGAGGAGATAGCGGCCCGGCAGGGCGGACCGGTCCCCGATCTCGCCCCCGAGGTCATCCACGGAGACCCTCTGACCGTTGACCGACAGTCCGCCTTCGTCCGCGGCGCGCCGGGCAGCGCCCTTGGACTGCACGATCCCCGTCGCCACGAAGGCGTCGACCAGCGACGTGGTGGGTGCCAGGTCGGCCCCCGGCAGCTCCCGCGCGATGGAGACGACTGCCGATTCGTCGAGCTCGCGGACGTCCCCGCGCCCGAACAGCACGGAGGCGGCGGCAGTGGCCTGGGCGGTCGCCTGCTCGCCGTGGACCAGCGTGGTCAGGTCATCTGCGAGTGCTCTCTGCGCGGCACGGCGATGGGAGGCCTCCTCGGTCGCGCGCTCCAGCTCGCCGATCTCCTCCTGCGAGCGGAACGTGAAGTACCGCAGGTAGTCGAGCACATCGGCGTCGGCCACATTGAGCCAGAACTGGTGGAACCCGTAGGGGCTGGTCAGCTCCGGGTCCAGCCACACGGCACCGCCCTCGCTCTTGCCGAACTTGGTGCCGTCGGCCTTGGTGACCAGCGGGGTGGTCAGCGCGTGGACCTCCTCGCCCTCCACCTTGTGCACCAGCTCGACGCCGGAGAGCAGATTCCCCCACTGGTCGTTCCCGCCGTACTGGAGGCTCACCCCGTGCCGGCGGTAGAGCTCGAGGTAGTCGATGCCCTGCAGCACCTGGTAGCTGAACTCGGTGTAGCTGATCCCCTCGTCGCTCTGGAGCCGGCGCGAGACGGTCTCCTTGCCGAGCATCGTGCCCATGCGGAAGTGCTTGCCCATGTCCCGCAGGAAGTCGAGCGCGCTCATCTGCCCGATCCAGTCGAGGTTGTTCACCATGGTCACGGCGAACTCCCCCTCCGGGTCGAGGAAGCGGGAGATCTGGCCGCGCAGGGTCTCGACCCAGGTCTCCACGAGCTCGGAATCGTTCAGGACACGCTCCCCGGACATCCGGGGATCGCCGATCAGGCCGGTGGCTCCCCCGACCAGGGCGTAGGGCTTGTGCCCGGCCAGCTGCAGGCGTCGCATGGTGAGCACCTGGGTCAGGTGGCCGACGTGCAGGGAGGCCGCGGTCGGGTCGAAACCGCAATACAGGCTGATCGGTCCGTCCGCCAGAGCGTTGCCGAGCGCCTCGCGCCCGGTGGTCTGCACGACGAGTCCTCGCCAGGCGAGCTCGTCCAGGACGGAATGCATCGATCGTTTCCTCTCTGCAGGGGCACGGTGCGCCGGCCGGTCGGGCGCAGTGTGCCGGGTATCCAGCGCCATTGTCACAGATCGCTGCGACGGGGTGCGCTGCGGTTCATTCGCGCGTGAAGGCCCTCAGCTCCGTGATCGCACGCGCCAGAGCGTCCTCCTGCTCCGCCACCCGCTCGGGTGCGGTCCCGCCCTTGGCATCGCGCGAGGCGATGGAGCCCTGGACCGAGAGCACGGACCGCACGGAGCCGTCCAGGTGCTGGGAGATCGAGGAGAGCTCCTCGTCGGTGAGATCCCACAGCTCCTTGCCCTGGGACTCTGCCACCTTCACGCACTCTCCCGAGATCTCGTGCGCGCTGCGGAAGGGCACTCCGCGGCGCACGAGATGGTCGGCGATGTCGGTGGCCAGGGAGAAGCCCTGCGGGGCGAGGTCGGCCATCCGCTCGGTGTGGAAGACCAGGGTGGCCATCATCCCCGTGAAGGCCGGCAGCACCAGGGTCAGCGAGTCGACCTGGTCGAAGACGGGCTCCTTGTCCTCCTGGAGGTCGCGGTTGTACGCGAGCGGCAGGGCCTTGAGGGTGGTCAGCAGGCCGACGAGATCACCGACGACCCGCCCTGCCTTGCCACGGGCGAGCTCGGCGATGTCCGGGTTCTTCTTCTGCGGCATGATCGAGGAGCCGGTGGAGAAGGAGTCGTCCAGGGTGATGAACGAGAACTCCTTGGTGTTCCACAGGATGACCTCCTCCGCCAGGCGCGAGAGGTCGATGCCGATCATCGCGAGCACGAAGGAGAACTCCGCGGTGAGGTCCCGCGAGGCGGTGCCGTCGATCGAGTTCCATACCGAGTCCTCGAAGCCGAGCTCGCTCGCCACGGCCTGCGGATCGAGGCCGAGGCTGGAGCCGGCGAGCGCACCGGACCCGTACGGCGACTGTGCGGCGCGACGGTCGAGGTCGCGCAGGCGCTCCACGTCACGCATCAGCGGCCACGCATGGGCGAGCAGGTGGTGGCTCAGCAGGACCGGCTGGGCATGCTGGAGATGGGTGCGCCCCGGCATCGGCGCCCCGTGCACCTCGAGCGCACGGGCCAGCAGCACGTCGACGAGGTCGAGCACCTGGTCGCCGACGGCCCGGCCCTGATCGCGGATGAACAGACGGATCAGCGTCGCGATCTGGTCATTGCGGGAACGGCCGGCACGGAGCTTTCCGCCCAGCTCGTCCCCTGCCCGCTCCAGCAGCCCGCGCTCCAGGGCCGTGTGCACGTCCTCGTCCTCCGGTGCCGCGGTGAACTCCCCCGAGGCGACGTCGGCCGCGAGCCGGTCCAGGGCGGCCTGCATCCGGCCGAGCTCGTCGTCGCTCAGGAGTCCGGCGGCGTGCAGCACATTGGCGTGGGCCTTCGAGCCGCGCAGGTCGTACTCGGCCAGGCGCCAGTCGAAGTGCGTGGAGACCGACAGCGCCGACAGCGCGGCGGCGGGGCCGGAGCCGAAGCGGCCGCCCCACAGCGAGGCACGCTCCTGGGCGGCGGTCGGATCGCCCGCCGCGCCGGGGTGCCCGTGCCCGTCGCTGCTCATGCCTGTCCCTCGCCGGGGGCCGAGAGGTCCTCGCCGTGGCCGAAGGCGACGTCGCGGGCCGCGGCCTGCTTGGCCGCCAGCCCGTAGATCTCGATGAAGCCGCGGGCGTTGGACTGGTCGAAGGCGTCGCCCTCGTCGTAGGTGGCGAGGTTGAAGTCGTACAGCCCGCTCTCCGAGCGGCGGCCGGTGACGGTGGCGCGGCCTCCGTGCAGGACCATGCGGATATCGCCGTTGACGTAGCGCTGGGTGTCCTCGATGAACGAGTCCAGAGACTTCTTCAGCGGGGAGAACCACTGGCCGTCGTAGACCAGCTCGGTCCAGCGGTCGCCGACGGTGCGCTTGAATCGTGCCTGCTCGCGCTCGAGGGTGACGCGCTCGAGCTCCTGGTGGGCCTCGATCAGCGCCATGGCGCCGGGCGCCTCGTAGACCTCGCGGGACTTGATGCCCACCAGTCGGTCCTCGACGATGTCGATCCGGCCGATGCCCTGGGCGCCGGCACGGCGGTTGAGCTGCTCGATCGCCTGCAGCGGGGTGACGGGGCGGCCGTCCAGGGCCACCGGCACGCCGCGCTCGAAGGTGATGACGACCTCGTCGGCCACGGGCGGGAAGGCCGGGTCGTCGGTGTAGCTGAAGACGTCCTTGGTGGGCTCGTTCCAGATGTCCTCGAGGAAGCCGGTCTCGATGGCGCGGCCCCACACGTTCTGGTCGATCGAGAACGGGTTGTGCTTGGTGGTCGCGATCGGCAGGCCCTTGCGCTCGGCGTACTGGATCGCCTTGTCGCGGGTCAGCGCCAGGTCGCGCACCGGCGCGATGCACTGCAGCTCCGGCGCGAGGGAGGTGATCGAGACCTCGAAGCGGACCTGGTCGTTGCCCTTGCCGGTGCAGCCATGGGCGACCGTGGAGGCGCCGTACTTCTTGGCGGCCTTGACCAGGTGCTTGGTGATCACGGGGCGGGAGATCGCGGAGACCACGGGGTAGGCGTCCATGTACAGCGCGTTGGCCTTGAGCGCCGGCATGCAGTAGTCGTCGGCGAACTCGTCGCGGGCGTCGGCGACGTAGGCCTCGACGGCGCCGCAGTCCAGGGCGCGCTGGCGGATCACCTCGAGATCCTCACCGCCCTGGCCGACATCCACCGCGCAGGCGATGACGTCGGCGCCGGTGGCGTCGTGGATCCAGCCGATGGCCACGGAGGTGTCGAGGCCGCCGGAGTAGGCGAGGACGATGCGTTCGGTCACGGGAGCTCCTGGTCGAGTTCTGTCGGGTTCTGGGGGCGGTCGCCGGCGGCGGGGCCGGCGACTGGGTCGTGCGCGGGCGGGGGGCGAGGAGGGTCCTCGGGAGCGGGGCTCCCGGCCGGGTCGGCGCTCTCGCGCCGGCCGTCGGCCAGATCGAGCAGCCGGGCGGCGAGACGGTCGCCGCCGGCCGGGTCCCGGGCGACCAGCAGCACGGTGTCGTCCCCGGCGATCGTACCGAGGACGTCGGGCATCACCGATCTGTCCATGGCCGAGGCGAGATACTGCGCACCGCCGGGCGGGGTCCGCACCACCACGAGGTTGCCGCTGGCTTCCGCGGAGACGAGCAGCCCCTCGGCGAGCCGTGGCAGACGCGCCTCGAGCAGTTCGTTCTCCGGGAAGGCGCTGGTCGGCCGGGGGGATCCGCCCTCCGGCGGCAGACGGTAGACAAGGGCCCCCGCCGAGCCGCGCACCTTCTCGGCCTGCAGCTCGACGAGGTCGCGCGAGAGGGTCGCCTGGGTGACCTCGATGCCCTCGGCCGTCAGCAGTTGGGCGAGCTGGGACTGGGAGGAGACCTCCTGGTGGGTCAGCAGCTGGACGATGCGCTGCTGGCGTGAGGTCTTGGTCTGCGCGAGGGCCCGACGGGGATCGCTCATCGTCGCTGCCCCACGGGCCGTGCGTGCGCGGCGCTCGCCTCGTCGGGATGCTCGAGCAGCCAGGTCAGCAGTGCCTTCTGGGCATGCAGGCGGTTCTCCGCCTCGTCCCACACCACCGAGGCCGGCCCATCGAGCACGGAGGCGGTGACCTCCTTGCCGCGGTAGGCGGGCAGGCAGTGCAGGAAGATGCCGCCGGAGAGCTCCATCAGCTCGTCGGTGACCTGGAAGGGGGCGAAGGTGGCGGCGTCCCGTCCGTCCTCTCCCTCCTGGCCCATCGACACCCAGGTGTCGGTGATGACGGCGGTCGCGCCGGTCACGGCCTCGTGAGGGTCCGCGGTCACGGTGACAGCGCCCCCGGTACGCTCGGCGATCTCCCGGGCCCTGGCGAGGATCTCGGGATCGGGTCGATGGGAGGCGGGTGCGGCGATGCGGACGTCCATCCCGGCGGTCACCCCGCCCAGGAGGTAGGAGTGGGCCATATTGTTCGCGCCGTCCCCGAGGTAGGCCAGGGAGCGACCGGCCAGGGCGGCCTCGCCGTCGGCCAGTCCCCCGGTGTGCTGGGCGATGGTCTGCAGGTCCGCGAGGATCTGGCACGGGTGGAACTGGTCGGTGAGAGCGTTGACGACGGGCACGGTGGCGTGGGCCGCCATCTCCTCGAGCCGTTCCTGGCCGAAGGTGCGCCAGACGATGGCGGAGACCTGCCGGGTGAGGACCTCGGTGGTGTCGGCGATGGACTCGCCGCGACCGAGCTGGCTCGATCCGGCCTCGATCACCAGCGGGTTCCCCCCGAGCTCGGCCACGCCGGCGGCGAAGGAGATCCGAGTGCGGGTCGAGGACTTGTCGAACAGGATCGCCACGGTGCGCGGCCCCTCGAGCGGGCGCTTGGCGAAGCGGTCGCCGGCGAGATCGAGAGCGAGAGCGAGGACGTCCTTCTGCTCGGCGGGGCTGAGATCGTCGTCGCGCAGGAAATGGCGGGGCATGTCAGTGCTCTCCTTGCGTGGGGGCGGCGCCGGACGGCGCGGCGGCGGATGTCGCGGCGCCGGGCGCCGCCTGCTCGAGCAGCCCGGGCAGGGCGGCGATGAAGGTGTCCAGATCTGCCGCGGTGATGATCAGCGGTGGGGCGAGGCGAAGGGTGGACTCGTCCGGGGCGTTGACGATGAACCCGGCCTCCAGTGCGGCGGCGGCGACCTCCTTGGCCAGCGGCCGGGCGAGCCCGATCCCGAGCAGCAGTCCTGCGCCGCGCACCTCGGTGATCAGCGGGTGCTGCAGCGCCGCGACCTCGGCCCGGACGTGCTCTCCGGTCTCGCGGACGTGTTCGAGCAGTCCGTCCTCCAGGAGCGTGCCGATGACGGCGAGGCCGGCGGCGGAGGCCAGGGGGTTGCCCCCGAAGGTGGTGCCGTGCTGGCCGGGCTGGAGGAGATCGTGGACCTCCTGGCCGAAGGTGACCATGGCCCCGATCGGGAAGCCACCGCCGAGGCCCTTGGCCAGCGTCATCACATCGGGCTGGAGCCCGTCGACCGCCTGGTGGGCGAACCAGTGGCCGGTGCGGCCCATCCCGGTCTGGACCTCGTCGAGGATCAGCAGGGTTCCGTGCTCGCGGGTGAGCCGGCGCAGCGCCTGCAGGTACGGCACGGACAAAGGACGCACGCCGGCCTCTCCCTGGATGGGCTCGGCGAACACGGCGGCCACGTCACCCGGCGCGAGGGCTGCCGCGAGGGCGTCCTCATCGCCGGCCGGGACGAACTCGACGCCGCCGGGGAGCGGCTCGAACGGAGCGCGGTAGGACTCTTTCGCGGTGAGCGCCAGGGCGCCCATGGTGCGGCCGTGGAAGGAGCTGGTCAGCGCCAGGATCCGGGGCCTGCCGGTGCGACGGGCGAGCTTGAAGGCCGCCTCGTTCGCCTCGGTGCCGGAGTTGGCGAAGAAGACCCCGGAGCCGGCGGGGGCGGCGGCGAGGGTCAGCAGCTTCTCGGCGAGCTCGATCTGCGGCGCGCTGGCGAAGAAGTTCGAGACGTGACCGAGGGTCTGGGCCTGCTTGGTCAGCGCCGCGAGGATCGCCGGGTGGGCGTGACCGAGGGCGTTGACGGCGATCCCGGCCAGCAGGTCGAGGTACTCCGTGCCCTCGGTGTCCCAGACCCGCACGCCCTCGCCACGGGCGAGGATCCGCTGCGGGGAGCCGAAGACGGGCAGCAGCGCCTCACCGTAGCGGGTGGCGAGGTCGCCGGAGGGCTCGCCCGCTCCGGCGGAGTGCGTGGTCGCCTCGGATTGCTCAGACATAGTCGTCCCTCCTGACCATCGTGCCCACACCCTTGGTGGTGAAGACCTCCAGCAGTGCGGCGTGCTCGATCCGGCCGTCGATCATGGCGGCGGTGCGCACGCCGGCGTCGACCGCGCCCAGCAGCGCCTCCGCCTTGGGGATCATCCCCGCGGTCAGGGTCTCCAGCATGCCGCGCAGCTCGGTGGCCGAGATCTCCGGGATCAGGGAGCCGCGGTCGGGCCAGTCACGATAGAGCCCCTCGACGTCGGTGAGCATCACCAGCTTCTCGGCATCCAGGCCCTCGGCGAGCGCGGCGGCGGCGAGGTCGGCGTTGATATTGAGGACCTCGCCGGTGGGCGTGCCGTCGGCGTCGACCTCCGGGGCGATCGAGGAGATGACGGGGATCCGGCCACCGGCGAGCAGGTCACTGATCGCCTCGATGTCGACCCCGCTGACGGCACCGACGTGGCCCAGGTCGACGTCCTCGCCGTCGACGACGGTGCTGCGGCGCTGGGCGGTGAACAGGCGGGCGTCCTCTCCGGACATGCCGACGGCGAAGGGCCCGTGATAGTTGATGAGCCCGACCAGCTGGCGTCCCACCTGGCCGACCAGCACCATCCGCACGACGTCCATGGTGTCGGCGTCGGTCACGCGCAGCCCGCCGCGGAAGGTGGAGTCGATGCCGACGCGATCGAGCATCGTGTTGATCTGCGGCCCGCCGCCGTGGACGACGACGACGTGGATGCCGGCCAGGCGCATGAAGACCATGTCGGCGGCGAAGGCGCGGCGCAGCTCGTCGTCGATCATGGCATTGCCGCCGTACTTGACCACGACGATCTTGCCGCGGAAGCGCTGCATCCACGGCATCGCCTCGATGAGCACCTCGGACTTCTCGCGCGCCACGGTGCGGGCGGCGTCGAGCTGGTCGAGGGGGTTCTTGCCGACGAGCTCGGGCTCGCCGCCTGGATGCTGGCTCGTCCGGTTCATGAGGAGTAGGCGCTGTTCTCTTCGACGTAGTCGTGGGTGAGGTCGTTGGTCCAGATGTCCGCGGCCGCCTCACCGGCGCCGAGGTCCACCTCGATGAGGGTCTCGCGGCTGGTCATGTCGACCTCGGAGCGGTCGCGATGGGCGCCGCCGGCTCGGCATACCTGGACCCCGTTGACCGTGACGGAGAGGTCCGCGACGTCGAAGGGTGCGATGTGCTCGGGGACGCAGCCGGCGGCCGCGACGATCCGGCCCCAGTTGGGGTCGTTGCCGAAGATCGCGGCCTTGACCAGGTTGGAGCGGGCGATCTCCCGTGCCACGGCGAGGGCGGCGTCCTCGGTGCCGGCGGAGCGGACGATGACGTGGACGTCGTGGCTGGCGCCCTCGGCGTCGGCGACCAGCTGTCGTGCCAGGTCGGCGCTGACCGTGCGCACCGCCTCGGTGAGCTCCTCGACGGAGACGCGCACGCCGCTGGCGCCGGAGGCGAGCAGGATGACGGTGTCGTTCGTGGACATGCAGGCGTCGGAGTCGACCCGGTCGAACGTGGTGCGGGTGGCATCCCGCAGCGCGGCGTCGGCGACCTCGGCATCCACGTCGGCATCGGTGGTGAGCACGACGAGCATGGTCGCCAGCTGGGGCGCGAGCATGCCGGCTCCCTTGGCGATGCCTCCGACCACGGCTCCCGAGGGTGTGGTCGTCTCGGCGGTCTTGGGCACCGAGTCGGTGGTCATGATCGCTCGCGCCGCGGCGGCGTCGCTCTGCTCCCCCCGCTCGAGCTGCCCGGCCGCGGCGTCCAGGCCGCCCAGCAGCGGCTGCATCGCCAGCCGCTCGCCGATCAGGCCCGTCGAGCACACCAGCACGTCCTGCGCGGAGACGTCGAGGAGGTCGGCCAGGTGCTCCGCGGTGCGGTGGGTGTCGGCGAAGCCCTCCGGGCCGGTGCACGCATTGGCCCCGCCGGAGTTCAGCACCACGGCGCGGGCGCGACCGTCGGCCACTGCCTGACGGGACCAGAGCACCGGGGCGGCCTGGACCCGGTTGGCGGTGAAGACGGCGGCGGCGGCATCGCGCGGGCCGTCGTTGACCACCAGGGCGAGGTCCGCGGCGCCGGTGGACTTGAGGCCGGCTGCCAGGCCGGCCGCACGGAAGCCGCGGGGGCGGGTGATCGACACGGGATCTCCTCTACAGGGACTCGGAGCGACGGGCACGGAGCAGCGGATCCGGCTCCGCGGTGGCGGGCGAGCGGGTCAGGGGACGAGCGCGGTGCGGGTGAGTCCGGTGGTCTCCGGGAGGCCGAGCGCCAGGTTCAGCGACTGGATCGCGGCGCCGGCGGTGCCCTTGACGAGGTTGTCGATCGCCGCGATCACGGTGGCCTGGCCGCTGCGGCGGTCCGCGGCCGCTCCGATCCGCACCGCGTTCGACCCGGTCACCTGCCCGGTGGTCGGTGCCGAGCCCTCCTCGAGCACGCTGACGAAGGGCTCATCGGCGTAGTCGGCGCGGAGGGCATCGAGCAGGTCGGCGGAGCTCGCCGATCCGGTCAGCGGCGCGGTGAGCACGGCGAGGATGCCGCGGCTCATCGGCACCAGCACGGGCGTGAAGGTCAGCCGTGCGCCGTCCTGCCCGGTGGCTCGCCGGAGATTCTGGAGGACCTCGGGGATGTGCCGGTGGCTGCCGCCGATCCCGTACGGGGCTGCCGAGCCGGAGGCCTCGCCGAACAGCAGATGCTGCTTGGGGGTGCGGCCGGCGCCGGTGTACCCGACGGGGAGCACCGCGCTGAGGGCGCCCGGCTCGATCAGGCCGGCCCGCACCAGCGGGACCGCGGCGAAGGTGACGGCAGTGGCGTTGCACCCCGGGACCGCGATCTCGCGCGCGCCGGCCAGCTGGTCGCGCTGCCGGGTGCCGTCGGCCAGCGGCAGCTCGGGCATGCCGTAGCTCCAGGTGCCCGAGTGCGCGCTGCCGTAGTACTCGGACCAGTCCTCGGCGCTCTCGAGCCGGTGGTCGGCACCGAGATCGACGACCAGCACATTCGGGTCCTCCGCGCGCAGCTGGGCGGCGAGCTCGCCGGACTGCCCGTGCGGGAGCGCCAGGACTACGACGTCGTGACCATGCAGCACCTCTGCCGTCGTCTCCTCGAGCACAGGGTCGCGGCCCAGGTCGATGTGCGGGGCGACCTCGCTCAGCCGCTTCCCGGCGCTGCTGTGCGCGGTGACGGTGGCGACCTCGAGCCCGGGGTGGGAGGCGAGCAGGCGCAGTGCCTCGCCGCCGGCGTACCCGGAGGCACCGACCACGGCGACACGCGGCCGACCGCCGCGATCCGGCGACAGGGCGGCGTCCGAGGCGAGGGCTGGGGTGGCCGAAGGATCCGGGACCGACATCATGCCGGAAGTATATACAGACGAATGCATGATCAGCCAGTCGGCGCCGGTGAGCGGGCAGCAGTCCGGGCCCTCGCACACCGGAAGGCCCCGGTCTCCGGATCATCTCCGGTACCGGGGCCTTCCCTGTCATGGCTCGGCGAGCTCGCTCGGGGCCTCGTGCCGGCAGGCCTCCGAGAGCGGCGGGCTCACGCCCTGAGCACTCCCCCGACCGCGTTCTCCACGGCGGTGATGCAGCGCTGACGCGCCTGCCCGATCTGCTCGGCGGTCAGGGTGCCTTCCGCCGATCGCAGCCGGACCGCGAAGGCGAGGGACTTCTTGCCGTGGCCGATCTGCTCACCGGTGAAGACGTCGAAGAGGCGGACCCGTTCGGCGAGGTCGCCCATGCCGACCACGATCGCGGCCTCGACGGCGCTGGCGGGGACGTTCTCGTCGACCACGAAGGCGAAGTCCTCCTTGGCCGGGGGGAACGTCGGGACCGGGGCCGCCCGCACGACGGCCGGGGCGGAGGCGATCACGGCCTCCAGATCCAGCTCGAAGGCGCTGGTGCGGGCCGGGAGCCCGAACTCCGTGACCACCGCCGGGTGCAGCTCACCCGCGTAGCCGACCACCGCGGACTCCCCGTCGGCCGTGGTCACACGCAGCTGCCCCGCCCGTCCGGGGTGGAAGGGCGCACGCTCGACCTGGCGCACCTCGAGCTCGCCTCCGACGGCGGCGGCGACCCGGCGGGCCAGGTCGAAGGCATCGCCCCATCCCCACGGCGCGGGATCCCCCTGCCACGAGCCGGGCCCGGAGGCGCCGCCGACGACGGCGGCCAGCGCACGGGTCTGGGCGGGCAGGGCACCGAGGATCTCCTCGAGCTCCGCGTCGGTGGGTCGCTGCGCAGGTGCCGGAACCGGGGAGCGGACCCCCTCCCCGCGGGAGCGGGAGACGGTGCCGAGCTGGAAGATCGCCACGGAGTCCTCGCCGCGGCCGAGATTGCGGCGAGCCACCGGCAGCAGGGTCTGCAGCAGCTCGGAACGCATCAGCGGCTCGTCCTCGGCCAGCGGGTTCAGCAGCCGCACGGCGCCGCGGCGCTCGTCGTCGGCCCCGTAGCGCAGCTGGTCGAAGACCTCTTCGCCGACGAACGGCGAGGAGGCGACCTCGGTGAGACCGGCCTCGACCAGCGCCCGGTTGGCGCTGCGACGGGCGCGCTGGGCGACGGTGAGCCCGCGACCTCCGGGCGCCGTCGGCAGGACGGAGGGGATCTTCTCGTAGCCGACGAGCCGCGCCACCTCCTCGACCAGATCCTCCTTGAGGGTGAGGTCGCCGCGCCAGCTGGGCGGCCTCACACCGAAGGCGCCCTGGGCGCCGTCCTCGACGGTGCAGCCGATCATCTCCAGCGTGCCGCGCACCTGCTGCGGGGTGTACGGGATCCCGACGACGCGCTCGGGATGATCCACGGGCATGCTGATCTGGACCGGTTCGCCGACGCCGCCCACATCCGTGAGGCGGTCGCTGATCCGTCCGCCGCCGAAGCGGGTGATGAGTTCGGCGGCGCGGCGTGCGGCCACCACAGGCAGGTGCGGATCCACACCGCGCTCGAAGCGTTTGGAGGCTTCCGAGGGCAGGCGGTGCCGGCGCGCGGAGCGCGCCACCGTGACCGGCTGGAACGTCGCCGCCTCGAGCACGATGCTGCTCGTGCCCTCACCGACCTCGGTGTCGGCACCGCCCATCACCCCGGCGATCCCGAGCACGCGCTCGCCCTCGCCGCCTTCGCTGTCGGTGATCAGGAGGTCCTCGCCATCGAGCGTCCGCGTGACGTCATCGAGAGTGGTGAGCTGCTCCCCGGCCCGAGCGCGGCGGACCACGATCGGGGCGACGACCTTCTCGGCGTCGTAGGCGTGCAGCGGCTGGCCGAGGTCGAGCATCACGTAGTTGGTGACGTCCACGATCAGGGAGATCGGGCGCATGCCCGCCTGGGTGAGCCGGCGCGCCATCCAGCGCGGGGTCTGCGCCGTGGGATCCACGCCGCTGACCTCGAGCGCGACGAACCGGGAGCAGCCCTGGCCGCCGCGGATCGGGGCGTCGTCGCGCAACTGCACCGCGGGCCCCTCCCCGGCGGGCTCGGGCACCTCGACGGTGGCGGCCGGGTCGGTGAACGCGGCGCCGGTGGCGTGGGAGTACTCGCGGGCCACGCCCCGCATCGAGAAGCAGTAGCCGCGGTCCGGGGTCACGTTGATCTCGACGACCTCGTCGGCCAGGCCCAGCAGGGAGATCGCGTCGTCCCCGGGCTCGGCGCTCAGCCCCTCGGCGTGGCCGCGGCCCAGGACGATGATGCCGTCCTCCCCCGCGGGGTCCGGGCCGAGACCCAGCTCCTCGCCGGAGCAGATCATGCCGTCGGAGGTGTGGCCGTAGGTGCGCCGGGCGGCGATGGCGAAGTCCCCGGGCAGCACGGTGCCGGGCAGCGAGACGATGACGAGGTCACCCGCGACGAAGTTGTGGGCGCCGCAGACGATGCCGCGGCTGGGCCGTTCCTCGCCGGGCTGCGGATCCTTCGGGTCGTCGGCGGCCTCATTGTGCTCAGGCCCGACGTCCACCCGCACCCAGTTGATGGTCTTGCCGTTCTTCTGCGGCTCGCCGACGAGCTCGAGCACACGGCCGACGACCAGCGGGCCGGTCACCTGGGCGCCGTGGATCGCCTCCTCCTCGAGGCCGACGCGGGAGAGGTCGGTGGCCACCTGCAGCGCCGAGGCGTCCTCGGGCAGGGTGACGTGCTCGGCGAGCCAGGTCAGGGGAATGCGAGGCATCTCAGATCTCCGTCCCGTAGTGCTGGGAGAAGCGGACATCGCCCTCCACCATGTCGCGCATGTCGGCCACTCCGTTGCGGAGCATCAGAATGCGCTCGATCCCCAGGCCGAAGGCGAAGCCCTGGTACTCCTCCGGATCCACCCCGGCCGCACGCAGCACGTTCGGATGGACCATGCCGCAGCCGCCCATCTCGATCCACCCCGTGCCGCCGCACACGCGGCAGGCAGGGTCCGCGTCATGGTCCAGCCCGAGGCGGGCCTCGCACCGGAAGCAGCGGAAGTCCATCTCCGCACTGGGCTCGGTGAAGGGGAAGTGGTTGGGACGCAGCCGCGTGATGGGCCGGCCACCGAACAGGTGCGCCGCGAAGGCGTCCAGCGTGCCCACCAGGTTGGCCATGGTGAGGTCCTTGTCGACTGCGAGGCCTTCGACCTGATGGAACATCGGCGAGTGCGTCGCGTCCATCTCGTCGGCGCGGTACACGGTGCCGGGGCACGCGACGTACAGGGGGGCGCCGCGCTCGAGCATCGCGCGGATCTGGACCGGGGAGGTCTGGGTGCGCAGCAGCATCCCGGACCCCTCGGGCGCGACGTACAGCGTGTCCTGCAGCGAGCGCGAGGGGTGCTCCGGGTCCGCGTTCAGGGCGTCGAAGTTCAGCCACTCCGCGTCGATCTCGGGGCCCTCGGCGATCTCCCAGCCGATCCCGATGAAGAAGTCGTTGATGCGATCGGTCAGCGTGGTCAGGGGGTGCGCGGCGCCGCGCGGGCGACGGTCGGTGGGCAGGGTGACGTCGACCGTCTCGGCGGCGAGCGCCGCCTCCTCCTCGGCGGCGGCCAGCTCCTGCTGCCGGGCGGCGAGTTCCTTCTGCACCCGGCCCTTGCCCTGACCGACCAGCTTGCCGGCCGCAGCGCGCTGATCCTTGGGCAGATCCTTGAGGGAGCGGTTCGCACTGGTCAGGACACTGTTGTCGCCGACATGCTCGATGCGCACCTGCTTGAGCTCGTCGGTGGTCGCGGCCGCGGCGATCGCGGCCAGGGCGGCGTCCACGGCGGCGCCGATGCTCGCCTCGTCGATGACGGGCGGCTCGGGCGCGGGGGATGAATCGGACACAGGATTCGCTTTCGTCCGGCGGGCTGATCGGGGCGGCGCCATGGCGGCGGCCCGGGCCATTCTACGGACGACGGGCCGAGCCCTTCCCCGCCCGTCCGGCCGTCGCCGGCGGGGAGGGCAGGACGGGGAGTTCTCCCCATGGAAGCGGCCGCCCGGGTCCCGTAGCGTCGGGACCGACCTCCCGAAGCGACCGATAGCGACCGATCCGACGATGCCCGGCAGAGGAACCGGGCGGACGACGAGGAGAACGATGGCCGACGCGATCACCCATGGCGCCGACACCGAAGCGCTGCGAGCCCACGCCCTGGCCACTGCCCGTGGCGCCCGCCGGCTCGACGATCTCCTCGCGACCCTGACACCGCTGGTCGCCTCGTGCTCGTGGGAGGGCCGCGACGCGGAGACGTTCCGCACGGACTGGCATCGCACTGCCGGGCTGATGAGCTCGGCCGGGAACCGCCTGAGCGAGGCGTCCACGACCCTGACCGAGGAGGCGGACCAGCAGGACCGGGCCTCCGCGCCCGAGGGCCTGACCGCGCTGCTGGGCTCGAGCATCGGCCGGACCCTGGCCGCTCTGCTCGGTCAGGGCGGCGATCAGCTGGGCACCGGGACGTGGTGGAGCGATCTGCTGGGCCACGGCGGCGACAGCTCGACGCTCATGGGTGCCCGGATCGCCGAGGACGACTTCGACCAGAAGCGCGGCGAGGGGTCGAAGACCACGATCACGCTGCCCGACGGCTCGAAGATCACGCTGGGCGATGACGGGTCCCAGACGGTCAAGCTCGACGGGACGACGACGGTGGAGACCGAGGTCCAGACGCCGAACGGTACGGTGACGACATCGGTGCGGGTGGGCGACACGATGGAGGTCACCGAGACCGCCGACGGCAAGCTCAAGTACACCTTCACCGGCCTGGCGGAATTCAGCGGCTCGGGCGAGTTCGACGGCAAGGTCATCGGGGCCGAGGGAAGCACCAGCAGCAAGGTCGAGCAGGTCTACAGCGTCGAGGTCCCCAAGGGCACGGACGCCGCCGAGGCGATGAAGATCAATCCCTTCGACCCCTCGTCGATCCCGCCCGGCGCCTCCGTGACCACCGGCACGGGCGTGGAGGAGAAGAGCTCGCTGTCGGTCAGCGGCGAGTACCGCGGCTTCGAGCTCGGTCTCGGCGGATCGGTCAAGGAGGGCAACTCCCAGTCGCTGAAGATCTCCCGGGACGAGGACACCGGCAACCTCTCAATGCTCGAGGGCCCCACCGAGATGACCGCCCACGGCTCCACCGTGGATCTCGGCCACGGTGACCTGAAGCTCTCCATGGGTCAGGAGACCATCGAGAAGACGAAGGTCCTGGAGTACTCGGAGTTCAGCGACGACGCCGCGGGCACCGAGGCGTACATGCGGGCGATGAACCAGGGGATGCCCGAGGATGCGTCGGGCGCCGGGGTCGAGGACCGCTACCGGCAGACGCACACGTCCACCGTGATCGAGAGCGGCTTCGAGATCGGTCACGAGGACGTGCTGACGCTCGGCCGCAAGCACGAGGGATTCTCGGACGAGCTCATCGTGCGCGACTACCCCGACGGGTCGCAGGAGTTCGCCCAGCAGATCCTTCCGCACGGGGAGGCCGAGAACAACTCCGTGATGGTCGAGGGTGGGACCGGCAAGCAGACCTCGTACACCATGACGCTCGGCGACGTCGAGCGCACGCCGGCCATGACGGATCTGCTCGGCCAGACGTACGGCCAGTTCCAGCGCGGCGACGACCTCTCGATCTCGATGTCCAAGGAGGAGCTGTCGGTCATGGCGGACAACCGCGCCGCGTGGCACGGCAACCCGGAGCAGTACCAGAACGAGACGGACTACCTCACCGGTGTCGTCGCCTCGGACAGCCATCACGGTCCGCGCCAGACCGTCGAGGAGATGGTGCGCGACTACAACTACCGCCCCGTCGAGGCCGGCAACTGGCACAGCGCCGAGCGCGTCCACCCGGAGATCGAGGGCCCGGGGATGGTCGTCGGCTGACCCGGCGGGCGCGCGGCCTCGCCCGTCCGCCGGATCGGCGGTGCGACCAGCACCGACCGCTTAGGCTGGGGGCAGGAACATCCCCGTCACCGGAAGTCAGGAGCAGCTCATGCCCCGGACCGTCAAGGGCGTCATCGCCCGCACCGAGAAACAGCCGGCCGAGCTGGTCGACATCGTCATCCCGGACCCCGGACCGCATGACGTCGTCGTCGACATCGAGGCCTGCGGCGTCTGCCACACCGATCTCGCCTACCGCGACGGCGGGATCAACGACCAGTTCCCCTTCCTGCTGGGGCATGAGGCCGCCGGCAGGGTCGTGGAGATCGGCGATTCCGTCACCCACGTCGCCGTCGGCGATTTCGTCGTCCTGAACTGGCGCGCCGTGTGCGGGCAGTGCCGCGCCTGCACGAAGGGCGCCCTGCAGTACTGCTTCGACACCCACAATGCTTCGCAGTCCATGACGCTGACCGATGGCACCGAGCTCGAGCCCGCGCTCGGCATCGGCGCGTTCGCCGAGCAGACGCTGGTGCACGAGGGCCAGTGCACGAAGGTCTCCGAGGAGGCCCCGGCCGAGGTCGCAGGCCTGCTCGGCTGCGGCGTGATGGCCGGGATCGGCGCTGCCGTGAACACTGGTGCCATCCAGCGCGGCGAATCCGTGGCCGTGATCGGGCTGGGCGGCGTGGGATGCGCCGCGATCGCCGGGGCGCAGCTCGCCGGGGCCACGACCATCATCGGCCTGGACGTGGACGAGAAGAAGCTCCCCGCGGCCGAGGAGCTCGGGGCGACCCACACGGTGAACACCGGGGGCCTCTCGCCGCAGCAGGTGGCCGAGAAGGTCCAGGAGCTCACCGACAGCTTCGGGGCCGACGTCGTCATCGACGCGGTCGGCATCCCGCAGACGTACGAGACGGCCTTCTACTCGCGGGACCTGGCCGGCCGCGTCGTCCTCGTCGGCGTTCCGCATCCGGACGCGACGCTCACCCTGCCGCTGCTGGACGTGTTCGGCCGCGGCGGCTCGCTGAAGTCGTCCTGGTACGGCGACTGCCTGCCCGAGCGGGACTTCCCCTACCTCACGGACCTGTTCCTGCAGGGACGGCTGCCGCTGGACCGCTTCGTGACCGGCCGCACCGATCTGGCCGGCGTCGACGAGGCACTGGACGCCCTGCACGAGGGCAACACCCTGCGCACCGTGGCGGTGATCGGCCGATGAACGCGCGACTTGCTCACGCAGTCACCTCCGGCACGTTCAGCCTGGACGGGGAGACCTTCGACGTCGAGAACAACGTGTGGGTCCTCGGCGACGACCAGCAGTGCGTCGTCGTCGACGCCCCGCACGACGTCAAGACGGTCCTCGAGCTCGTCGGGGATCGCGAATGCGTCGGCATCCTCCTCACGCACTCCCACGACGACCACGCGCGGATGGCGCCGGAGCTGTCCGAGGAGCTCGAGGCGCCGGTCCTGCTGAATCCCGCCGATCGGGAGGTGTGGCAGCTGACCCACGGCGACCTGCCCTGGGACGACGACGTCAGCGACGGGGACATGTTCACCATCGCCGGCGTGGATCTCGAAGCTCTGCACACCCCTGGCCACTCCCCCGGGGCGACCTGCTACTACGCCGAGGCGCTGGGGGCTCTCTTCAGCGGTGACACCCTGTTCCAGGGCGGCCCCGGGGCGACGGGCCGTTCCTTCTCCTCGCGGGAGACGATCGAGGAGTCGATCCGGGAGCGTCTGTTCGCTCTGCCCGACGAGACGATGGTCCACACCGGGCACGGCCCGGACACGACCATCGGTGCCGAGAAGGAGGCTGCCCGCGGCGATTGGCTGTGAGCCAGGGCCGGCGGTCGGGCTACCGCTGCGCCGGGCCGCCCGGGACATCGTCCTCGGCGACGGCGTCGTCGCGGGCGGCGTCGTCGCGGGCGGCGTCGTCGCGGGCGGCGTCGTCGCGGGCGGCCGGGGGCTCGTGCCTCGCGGGCTCCTGGCTGGATACCGCAGCCTCCGTCGGCCCCGTCGGCTCTCCCCGCAGCCTGGCGAGGTAGGCGTTGTAGGCGGCCAGTTCCGCGCCGCCGTCGCGGTCGGCCTTGCGGTCGAACTGCCGTGCCCGCCGGTCCTCGGACTTCATCCACAGCACGGCGACGAGGATCGCGTAGCCCACGGTGGGCAGTTCCGAGATGGCCCACATGATGGTGCCTCCGCGGACCTGGATCAGCTCCAGGCGCTGGAGGGAGTACATGCCGAGGTCGGTGTACCAGTGCTCCGCGATGAGCCAGGTCGCCGAGACCAGGGCGACGCCGAAGAAGGCGTGGAAGGCCAAGGTGACCAGCAGGGTGATCAGCTTCAGGATGGGGTTGATCGGCCTCGGCGCCGGGTCGATGCCGATCAGGACCCACGCGAACAGGTAGCCCGAGGCCAGGAAGTGCACGGTCATCAGCACGTGGCCGAGGTGGGTGTACATCGCCAGCTCGAACAGCGGCGTGAAGTAGAAGACCACCAGCGACCCCGCGAACAGGGCTCCGGCCAGAGGCGGCGAGGAGACCAGCCGCGCGAAGCCGGAGTGCAGTGCGGCCAGGACCCATTCGCGGATGCCGCGCGACCCGTCGGTGCGCGGGGGGACGGCGCGTGAGAGCAGCGTGACGGGGGCTCCGAGGACCCACAGCGGTGGCACGATCATCATCATCGCCATGTGCTGGACCATGTGGGCGTCGAAGCGCATCTTCCCCCACGCGGAGGCGCCGCCGTTCATGACCCAGGCGAAGGCCAGGCAGCCCAGCACGAACACGACGGTGCGGTGCCACGGCCAGGCGTCGCCCCGGCGCCGCAGCCGGGCCACGCCGGCCACGTAGACCCCGGCCATGACCACGGCCAGGAGCAGCGCGATCCAGTCCGGCTCGAACAGTGTGAACATCGAGGTGGGGCTGAACTCCTGCTCGGGCGGCAGGTACCCCACGAGCGAGAGGACCCGCAGGTCACCCACCGCCGGAATCTCCTGCGGCACCGGTGGCGCGGAGCGTCCCAGAGCGATCGAGGCCCCGATCACGCCGGCCATCACCACACCCTCGGTGACGACCAGGTGCCGGAAGCGCAGCCGCTCCCCCAGCCGGCGACGCTGCAGCGCGCCGATGCCGGCGAGGACCACGAGACCGGTGGCCTTCAGCAGCACGATGCGGCCGTACCCGGTGGTCACCAGCTGCCCCCAGCCGGACATGCGGATCGTGGCGCTGACCAGGCCGCTGATCGCCAGAGCGATGATCGCGGTCAGCGCCCAGGGCGAGAACCGCCGCACCGTCGTGGCCAGCCGGTCGTCCTCGAGCCAGGGGGCGATCAGGCCGATCACCAGCAGACCTCCCGCCCACACCGAGACCGAGATCAGGTGCAGGGCCATGGCGTTGACGGCGTTGACATGGTCCAGGCTGGCTCCGGCATGGCCGGCGAGACCCAGCGCGCCGACTCCGATCCCGGAGAAGGCCAGCGCCCAGCACGCCAGGACCGTGGAGCGCGCCAGCGCATAGGCGAGCGCGGACAGCGCAGCGGCGACGGCGACGGTCAGCTGCAGCCTGCCGAGATCACTGGCCAGCGCGATATCCCAGACGTCCAGCCCCGAATCGGCCCCGGCGGCCTCGAGCCCCCCGAGCGGGACCAGAGCTGCGGAGGCCACGGCCCACAGTGCGGCTCCGGCGGCGCCGATCCGGACTGTGCGGCGCCGGACCGGGTCGAGCGTGGTGACCTCCCGCCGGGACGGCCCCGGGAGCAGGAGCACGGCGGTTCCCCCGGCGCCGACGGCCAGCAGCAGCCCGAGGTGGTGAAGGGCCCGCACCACCGGGATCCCCCAGGTGACCAGCGGTGAGGCCGGGACCAGGGTGGCCGGTGCGGCGGCGCCGGTGGCGAACAGGCCGGCCAGTGCGGAGGCGATGGTCAGGGCCAGCAGGGCCGGGACGGCGAGGGCACCGAGCTTCACGGATCGGCGCGTCATACCCCTGCCTGCCTGCGGCGGAGGGTCTCGAACAGGCAGACGGTCGCCGCGGTGTGGACGTTCAGGGATTCGGCGTGGCCGGCGAGCGGGATGCGCACGGCCAACGGTGCGGCGGCGAGCGTGCTCTCGTCCAGTCCGTGGGCCTCGTTGCCCAGTATCCAGGCCACACGCGCGGGCAGGTCCGCAACGAACAGGTCCTGTTCGGCACGGCCGCTGGTGGCCGCCGCCGTGATGCCGGCGGAGGCCAGGCTCCCGAGCGTCTCGTCGATGTCCGCTCCGGCGACCACCGGGAGGTGGACGAGGCTGCCTGCGGCGGCTCGCACCGCCTTCGGGGAGAAGGGGTCGGCGCTGGTGCGGGTCAGGACCACGAGGTCGGCGCCGGCGGCATCGGCTGTGCGAATCAGGGTGCCGACGTTGCCGGGGTCGCGCACCTCATGGAGCACGACGACGGTGACCGGCGCGGTGCCGGGAAGGGCCTGGATCGCAACAGGCGCGGCCGACGACTCCTCGGCGGGCAGTCGACCGATCGCGACGACGCCCTGAGGACTCACCAGCGCCCCGGCGCGGGAGCCGGTGGCCGCCTCCGTGTCGAGCTCGCCGTCGTGGCCGGGGCCGGGGTCGCGGACCATGGCACGGATGACCTCGCCCGGGACCTCGCGCGCCGCCACGCCGGCGTCCTGCGCGAGGTCGGCGAGCTCCGGATGAGCGGTCAGTGCCTCGGGAGTCACGAAGAGCTCGAGAGCGAGGTCCGGGCGGTGGGCGAGCAGGGAGCGGACCGCCTGCGGTCCTTCGATGCGGAAGCGACCCTGCTTGCGACGTGCAGAGCGCCCGGTCAGTGCCGCCACCTTCCGCACCCGCTCGGAGCGGGGCGAGGTGATCGGGGACTGATCCGGGCGCTCGGTCATCGCAGAGGGAGCGATGTCAGGCTGCCGGCGCGTTGACGTCCTTGGGCAGGGCGTTCTTGGCGACCTCGACCAGGGCGGCGAATGCCGGGGCATCGTTGACCGCGAGCTCGGCGAGCATGCGGCGGTCGACCTCGACGCCCGCGAGGCCGAGGCCCTGGACGAAGCGGTTGTAGGTCAGGCCGTTGGCGCGGGCCGCAGCGTTGATGCGCTGGATCCACAGGCGACGGAAGTCGCCCTTGCGCGCCTTGCGGTCGCGGTAGTTGTAGGTGGCCGAGTGGAGCACCTGCTCCTTGGCCTTGCGGTACAGACGGGAGCGCTGACCGCGGTAGCCGCTGGCCTGCTCGAGGATCTCCCGACGCTTCTTCTGGGCGTTGACCGCCCGCTTCACGCGTGCCACGTGATACTCCTTCGATCGTGATGTTCAGGGGGCGGGAGGCGGGCTCCCGCGCGGGCGATCAGCGGCCCAGCAGCTTCTTGATGCGCTTGACGTCGGACTTGGCGACGTTGGTGTCGGTGCCCAGGCGGCGCTTGCGCGTGGAGGACTTGTGCTCCAGCAGGTGGCGGGCGTTGGCCTTCTCGCGCATGAGCTTGCCGGAGCCGGTCGTGCGGACGCGCTTCTTGGTCCCCGAATGGGTCTTGTTCTTGGGCATGGTGCCTGTTCTCCTTCGTACGTTCTCAGGACTCGGAGCCGGACTCGGCGTCCGCCCCGGCCGAGGACGAGTCGTCCCCACCGCGGGCAGCGGCCTTCTCGGCATCGGTCTTGCGCTTGCGGGCCTCGGCCATGGCCTGGGCCTTCTTCTTGTGAGGCCCGAAGACCATCACCATGTTGCGGCCGTCCTGCCGCGGGTGCGACTCGACGAAACCGTACTCGGAGACGTCCTCGGCCATCCGGCTGAGCAGACGCACACCCATCTCGGGGCGGGACTGCTCACGACCACGGAAACGGATGATGACCTTGACCTTGTCACCGCCGGCCAGGAACTTCTCAACGTTGCGGCGCTTGGTCTCGTAGTCATGGGTGTCGATCTTCAGACCCATACGGATTTCCTTCTGGACCGTATTGGCCTGATTCTTCCGCGACTCGCGCGCCTTCAGGTTGGCTTCGTACTTGTACTTGCCGTAGTCCATGAGACGGGCGACCGGCGGGTTCGCGCCGGGGGCGACCTCGACGAGGTCGAGATCGGCTTCTGCGGCGAGACGCAGGGCGTCCTCGACGCGGACCTCACCGACCTGCTCGCCGGCGGGCCCGACCAGGAGGACCTTGGGGACCCTGATCTGACCATTGATGCGCTGTTCGCTGATGTTGGCTCCTCACCTTGGTTCGACTCGAACACGACGAAAGGCCCCCGCTTCATGCGGAGGCCCCAAGGTGCGCGGCGCCGCGGCGCCGACCGGACATTGCTGCCCGACTGCGATACTGACCTGGTGACTGTTCGCCCAGGACCGGCAGGCCCGGGGCTGAGTGCCACGAGGTGGGAAGGGACTCCACTTGAGGAACGACTGACGAGGGTTTTCGACCTGTTCCAGTCGTCTATTCTAGCAGGGCCATCCGGGCAGTCCAGGTGATGTCCGTCGCGTCCGCGACCTGCGACCAGCGAGGAGTTGTGGTGGAGATCGACCGCGAGACCCCCGAGGAGCCCACCGAGGTCGGTGGGTCGCCCCCGCAGCAGGGTCCCGGCTCCGCGGCGCAGGAGTACGGATACGGCGCACCGGCCGACCCCGCTCCGTCGGATCCGTCGTCATCCTCCGAGACGGAGGCGGGCCCGGTCACTGCCGAGTCCGACGAGCCCGGCGCTCCCGAGCGGTCCGGCGCCGCCGACGAGTCCGGCGCCCCCGAGGAGTCCGGTGCCCCCGAGGCCGGGTCCGCCGGCGAGGACACCGGCGTGCAGCCTGCCACCGGGATGCAGCCGGTGACGGCCCTGCGCGAGGGAACTGCTCCCCGGGCCGTGCTGCGCCCGGTCCCGGAGGGTTTCCCGACGCCTCCCCCGCGTCCCGCCCGGCCCAATCGCCGTCCGGCGCCGTCGCCGGCTCCGGGCGACGCGGCGCCCGGTGGCCCGCGGCGCGGCCCGCTGATCGCCTCGCTCGCCGTCGTGGCAGTGCTCGTCCTGGTGGTGGCCGTGGGCGGCAGCATCCTCGCCTACCGCGCGCTGGCTCCCGAGACGCCGGCGGCCCCCGCGGCATCGGATGCCGATCCGGCCGACCCGGCGCCCGCCGGGGCATCGGCGACCGGTGAGGTCGCGATCGGCGACGTCACCGTCCGGGAGCTGGGGACCGAGGTCGGAGTGCGCCAGGTCGGGGACAGGGCCGAGACCGTGGAGCCCGATGGCGAGTTCGTCATCGTCACGTTCGAGATCGTGAATGCGTCGACCCAGGCCCTGTACCTCGTCGACAATGCCGTCCTGCAGACCGCCGACGGGACGGTCGTCCCCGTGGACGAGGAGGCCTCCCGGGAGTACGTGGCCGATACGGATGCTCTCGGGCTCGTCGGTCCCGAGCAGAGGGCCACGATGCACGCCGTCTACGACGTGCCCGTCGGTGCCGAACCGGCCGGTGTGCAATTCGACCTGTCCATGAACACCGATGCCGGAACCGGGACCCTCCCCCTGGGAGGATGAGGGCATCGCATCTCCCGACCCCCGAAGGACATCGTGAACGAGAACCAGAACGAGACCCAGAACCACAACGCCGCCCTCGCGCCCGCGCCACTGGACGAGGACCTCTCCGCGGAGGCGCTGCGCGACATCTCCGAGGTGGCGGCGGTGGAGATCATCACCTCCGCCTGCGTGCATCTGATGAGCGCCGCCGCGGTGAAGGTCGGACTCGCCGAGGACGAGGAGACCGGGCAGTACCAGGACCTCTCCGAGGCCCGGAAGCTGATCACCGCGCTGGCCGGTCTGGTCACCGCGGCAGCGCCCGAGATCGGCAACGAGCACGCCCGGTCGCTGCGCGACGGGCTGCGGTCGCTGCAGCTGGCCTTCGCCGAGGCGCTGCCGTTCCCCGACGCTCCCGGTGAAGCTCCCGGGGAGAAGTACACGGGCCGCGTCTCCTGACCTCGCGGCCCGGACCGGGCGGGCCGGGCCCGGAGGGACCGGGGAAGGCGGAGCTCGGCAGCTCAGGAGCCGAGGACGAGCCGCAATGAGCTGATGCGCTCGGCGACGAGCTCCTCAGCGCCCAGGCGAGCGGAGACCTCGTCGACGACCGCGCGCACCTGGGTCTCGGTCAGGCCGGGTCGCAGCCGCAGCCGGAGGTCGACCTCGCTGCGCTCCCCCGCGTGGGCGTCCAGCGCCCTGACGTGCTCAGTCGCTCCGGCGATGCGCGTCAGGGCCGCGGTGACCTCCGGGTCGGCGTGCGGGGGGATCCAGGTGCGGCCCTGGGCCAGGGCCCACAGCACCGAGCGCGGCAGCAGGATCGGGCCGCCCTCGTCGGCCGGGGCCGCAGCATCCAGCAGCAGGGAGGTGCAGCCCTCCTGCACCGCCGCCTGGGCGGCCTGAGGAGCGATCACGGGCACCGGGCGGGCATCGGTGCGCCAGGCGGACAGCGCCGCGACCGAGGTGAACACCGGCAGCACGCGGGCACCGTCGGGGGCGGTGAGGGAGACCATCGCCATATCCGCCCCGTTGTCGCCGTGGACGCCGTGCGCGGTGGTCTCCGTGCCGGCGGCGACCGCCATGATCGGCACCAGCACGCGGGCGGCGGCGAGAGCGGCGACCAGGGCCTGACGATGCGGGTCCGATCCCGCGCGATGGGCGGCCAGCGCCCGGGCGAGCTCAGGCGGAGTCGTGCCGTCATCGCCCGGGAAGGGGCTGGCCGCATGGTCGCGCCCGGCCCACGGCACCCCGGCGGTGTCGGTCAGTGCGGACTTCTCGCGGAAATGGGACGGCAGCACGCGCCGTGCCCGGTCTCCGCGCGAGTCCTGCTCACCGGTTCCGGAGGCGGCACTGCTCATGCACGCCCCGCGACGTCCAGTGCCTCGCCCATGGTGAATGCCCCGGCGTACAGGGCCTTGCCGACGATGGCGCCCTCGATGCCCTCGGGAACCAGCTCGCGCAGCACCCGCAGGTCCTCCAGGGAGGAGACCCCACCGGAGGCGACCACGGCCGCGTCGGTGCGCGAGCACACCTGGCGCAGCAGATCGACGTTGGGGCCGCGCAGGGTGCCGTCCTTGGCGACGTCGGTGACCACATAGCGCTGGCAGCCGGCCTCGTCGAGATGCTCGAGCGTCTCCCAGAGGTCGCCGCCCTCGCGCGTCCAGCCCCGCGCCGCCAGCGTGGTGCCGCGCACGTCGAGGCCGACGGCGATGCGGTCCCCGTGCTCGGCGAGCACCTCGGCGGTCCATTCCGGGTTCTCCAGGGCGGCGGTGCCGAGGTTGACCCGCCGGCAGCCGGTGGCGAGCGCAGCGGCCAGGGTCTCGTCGTCGCGGATCCCGCCCGAGAGTTCGACGTTCAGATCGACGGTGGCCACGACCTCGGCCAGCAGGGACGCGTTGCTGCCGCGTCCGAAGGCGGCATCGAGGTCGACGAGGTGCAGCCAGCTCGCCCCACCTGCCTGGAAGGAGAGCGCGGCGTCCTGGGGTGCGCCGTAGGCGGTCTCGGTGCCTGCCTCACCCTGGACGAGGCGGACGGCCTGGCCGCCCTGCACGTCGACGGCAGGGAGCAGCTCGAGCACGGGAGCGGTCATAGTGGCCTCCTGAGGGGCGGGGTGGTCCCGGGGTCGGTGCCGCGGGGTGGGGGTCGAGCTGTGGGAGAGGGGATGGAGCCGGCTCAGCCGGTCTGGATCCTCCAGATCGAGACCGCGAAGCAGACCAGACCGGCCAGGGCGAATCCCACGGTCGCCCACCACGGTTTCCTGGCCCGGAAGAAGGACCAGGCGCCGCCGAGCAGCATGCCGCCGGCGAACAGCATGAGGAACGCGCCGATCATCGCGCGTGCTCATCGCCGCTGCCCGCCGCCGCCCGGCGCGGCAGGGTCCGCAGCCAGTTCGCCAGCATCCTGGCCCCTGCCTCGCCGGACTTCTCGGGGTGGAACTGGGTGGCCGCCAGGGCGCCGTTCTCGACCGCGGCGATGAACCGGTCGCCATGGTGCTCGGCCCAGGTCACCTTCGGTGCGGGGAGGGAGCCGATCTGCTCCATCACCCAGCTCCGGGCCGCGTAGGAGTGGACGAAGTAGAAGCGCTCGTCGCCGATGCCGTCGAACAGCTGCGTCCCCTCTGCCGCCTCCACGGTGTTCCAGCCCATGTGGGGCACCACCGGCGCCTCCAGACGGGTCACCTCGCCGGGCCACTGGCCCAGGCCGGTGCTGCGCCGGCCGTGCTCGGTGCCGGCGTCGAACATGACCTGGAGACCGACGCAGATGCCGAGCACGGGGCGGCCCCCGGCCAGACGCTGCTCGATGATGCGGTCGCCGCCGACGCCGAGGATCTGCTCGACGGTCGCCTCGAAGGCGCCGACGCCGGGGACGACGAGTCCGTCGGCCGCGAGGGCCCGGTCCCGCTCGGCGGTCAGCTCGACCTGGGCACCGGCCGCCTCGAGGGCGCGCACCACGGAGCGCACGTTGCCCGAGCCGTGATCGAGGACGACCACGTGGGGTGCGTCCTGCTGCGCCGCACCGCTCCCCGCGGACTCGGCTCCGGTCGCGCTCATGAGCGCTTCTTCCCGGAGGCGATCCACTTCAGGGCCTCGGTGCGGGTGATCGTCGCGGGGTCGATCCCCTCGTCCAGCTCGTCCAGGCCCGTCGCGCCCAGCAGGAGCTGCTCGACGATGTCGTCGACCGCGCCGAGCACGATCGCCGGGGAGACGTCCTCGCCGCGCTCGCCGTTGCGGTAGCGAGTGGCGGTCATGCGGTCGCCGCGGCGCCAGAACAGCACGATGCCGTTGCGCTGCAGTGCCGTCGAGGCGATCGCCGCGAGGTCGTGGGCGGTGTTCTCGGGCAGGGCGCCCACGGCGATGGCCCCCGTGCGGGTGTCCAGGGTGCGGGTGGCGGCCGGGATGTCGATCCCGTCGGTGCGTGCCTCTCGGCCCAGGCGGATCGCACCGGCCAGGGCCTTCGCCGACGCCACGGACGTGGCGACGACGGCGAGGGTCGGCTCCTGGTCGTCCTCACCGTCGGACAGCACGTCGTCGACGGTCAGGGGCGCCTCCTCGTCGAGGGAGAGGCCTTCGGTCAGGCGGGCGAACTCGGCGTCGATGTCGCCGGAGCCGCCCGGGTCCTCGGTGGGGTCGGGGCGGTCAGGAGTGCTCACAGGGCTCCCTTCGTGGAGGGCACGTCGAGGACGCGCTCGTCGCGGGCGCAGGCGGTGCGCAGCGCGCGGGCGAGCGCCTTGAACTGAGCCTCGACGATGTGGTGGGGGTCGCGGCCGTCGAGCACACGGATGTGCAGGCAGATCGCGGCGTGATGGGCGATGGACTCGAAGACGTGCCGGGTCAGCGAGCCGGTGAAGTGCCCGCCGATCAGGTGGTGGGCCTGGGCCTCGCTCTCCCCGCTGTGGACGCAGTACGGGCGGCCGGAGAGGTCGACCACGGCCTGTGCGAGCGCCTCGTCCAGCGGGACCAGGGCGTCTCCGAAACGGGAGATGCCCTGCTTGTCGCCGAGGGCTTCGCGCAGCGCGCGACCGAGCACGATCGCGGTGTCCTCGACGGTGTGATGGGCGTCGATGTCGGTATCCCCGCTCGCCCGGACGGTGAGGTCGAAGCGGGCGTGGGTGCCCAGTGCGGTCAGCATGTGATCGAAGAAGGGGACGGTGGTCGAGACGTCGACCTGACCGGTTCCGTCGACATCGAGCGTGACCTCGACGGAGGACTCGCGGGTGGTGCGCGAGATGCTCGCGGTGCGGGGCGAGCGGGGTGCGGCGGTGTCGGTCATCGGGGGTCGGCCTCCTCGAGGGCGGTGCGGAATGCGGCGTTGTTCTCGGGCGTGCCGACCGAGACGCGCAGCCAGCCGGCGGGGCCGACGGCGCGCACGAGCACGCCGCGCCGCAGCAGCGCCTCGAACACGTCGTCGCGGTCGGCGAAGGTGCGCATGAGGAGGAAGTTCGCGTCCGACGGAGCCACGCTGTGGCCCCGGGCGATCAGGTGCTCGGCCAGGGCGTCGCGCTCGGTGCGCAGCAGCGCGACCTTGCCCAGCAGCTCCTCACGGTGGGCGAGGGCGGCGCGGGCCACCGCCTGCGTGACGGCGGAGAGGTGGTAGGGCAGGCGCACCACCCGCACGGCGTCCACGATCGCCGGGTCGGCGACGAAGTATCCCAGGCGTGCTCCGGCCAGGGCGAACGCTTTGGACATGGTGCGGGTGACGACCAGGTTCGGGTGATCCTCGAGCACGGTGAGGGCACTGGCCACCCCGTCGCGGCGGAACTCGCCGTAGGCCTCGTCGACCACGAGCAGACCTCGCGCGGGGGCCAGCGCCGCGGCCGCCGCCTCGACGACGTCGAGCGTCAGCGCGGTGCCGGTGGGGTTGTTCGGGCTGGTCAGCACCACGATGCTGGGCTGGTGCACGGCGATGGCCTCGCGCACGGCCTGCGGGGTCAGGGCGAACTCCGGAGCCGGCCCGCGCTCGACGGTGACCCACCCGGTGTAGGTGTCGCGCGCGTACTCCGGGTACATCGAGTAGTGCGGGGTGAACCCGAGCGCGGTGCGGCCGGGGCCGCCGTAGGCCAGCAGCAGCTGGTGCATGACCTCGTTGGACCCGTTGGCGGCCCACACCGCCTCGGGAGCCGGTGCCGGGATGCCGGATTCGGCGGCGAGGTACTCGCCGAGCTCGCCGCGCAGGGCGAGCGCCTCGCGGTCCGGGTACCTGTTCAGGCCCCGCGCGGCCTCTGCAGCGGCGCGGCCGATGTGCTCGGCCAGCTCCGGCGAGGGCCCGTACGGGTTCTCGTTGACGTTGAGCGCGTGCTCGACCGGGAGCTGCGGGGCGCCGTAGGGAGCGGCGCCCACGATCCCGTCGCGCGGCACGGGCAGCGCGGCGGTGGCGGTGGTCGGAGCGGAGTTCGCAGGCATGGTCTCCATGGTAGAACGCCGGCGGCGGGGACGAGCCTGCCGTCCGGGCTGCGGGGGCCGCCGTGGCCCGCCTCACGCGTGCCCTCTCCTCGGTCAGGACCCTGCGGGAGCCGCCCTTACCCTGGGGGCATGTTCCGCTCCCTGGGTGCTCTGGTCGGTGACCTGCTGGTCGTGATCCTCTTCGTCGCGATCGGTTTCGTGCAGCACGGCACGCCGCTGACCTCGCAGAACCTCTTCCTGGTGGGGTGGCCGTTCGCCGTCGGCGTGCTGCTGGGCCACCTGGCGATCCGTGCCTGGCGTGCACCGTTCCGGCTGTGGCCGCATGGGCTGTTCGTGTGGGCGATCATGCTCGCGACGGCCATGGCGATCCGCACCCTCTTCGGCGGTGGCACGGAGACATCCTTCGTCATCGTCACCGGCGTGGTCACCGCGATCGGCATGCTCGGCTGGCGAGCCGTGGCTCTCTTCCTCACCCGCGGCGAACGGGTCGAGGTCGTCGCGGCCGGCACCGGGAGCGCCGCGGCGTCGGCGAACGCCGACTCCGAGGAGGCCTCCCCCGCCGCCGTCGACACCGAGGACGACGGAAGCCGGCACTCGTCGCCCTGAGCCCGTCCGGGACCGCGGCAGCGCAGGAATCGGGACGCAGGCGCGCTCTCACGCCCTCAGGAGGGGATGACTCGGCGCTGACGTCCACCGCATGGCGATCACCTGCCGGGCGGGGCCGCCGCCCGGTTCAGCGCTCGAAGCGGATGTCGATCGCCGTGCCGTGCGCGGGCAGCCCTTCGGCGGCGGCGAGCGTGGTCGCCGCCGGGCGGGCCGTGGCGAGGGCATCGCGGTCGTAGTCCACGACGTGGATCCCGCGCAGGAACGTCTGCACGCCGAGGCCGCCGCTGTAGCGAGAGCTGCCGCCGGTGGGCAGGACATGGTTCGAGCCCGCGGCGTAGTCGCCGAGGCTGACCGGGCTGTGCGGGCCGACGAAGACCGCGCCGGCGTTGGTGACGCGCGCGGCGACCTCTGCGGCGTCGGCGGTGTGGATCTCCAGGTGCTCCGCGCCATAGGCGTCGACGACCTCGAGCCCGCGACCGATGTCCTCGACCAGAACGGCCCCGCTCTGGGGCCCTCGCAGTGCCTGCTCGATGCGCTCGCGGTGGAGCGCGAGCGGCACCTGCCGGGCGAGCTCCGCCTCGACCTCGCCCACGAGCTCGGGCGCGTCGGTGACCAGGATGCTCGCGGCCGCCGGATCGTGCTCCGCCTGGGAGATGAGATCGGCGGCGAGGTAGGCGGGCTCGGCGGCTCGATCCGCGAGGATCGCGATCTCGGTGGGACCGGCCTCGGCGTCGATCCCCACCGTGCCCCGCACCAGGCGCTTGGCGGCGACGACGTACACGTTGCCGGGGCCGGTGACCAGGTCGACGGGCGTGAGCGGGCCGTCGCCGTCGACGTCCTCGGCGCCGTGGGCCAGCAGTGCGACCGCCTGGGCGCCGCCGGCGGCGATCACCTCGGTGACGCCGAGCAGAGCGCAGGCCGCGAGGATCGTCGGGTGCGGCAGGCCCCCGAACTCCTTCTGCGGCGGCGAGGCCAGCACGATCTCGCCGACACCCGCGACCTGGGCGGGGACGACGTTCATCACCACGGAGCTGGGCAGCACCGCACGACCACCGGGCACGTACAGGCCCACGCGCCGCACCGGCACCCACCGCTGGGAGACGGTGCCCCCGGGCACGACCTGCACGGTCTCCTCGGGGCGCTGCTGCGCACCGTCGACGGCCCGCACCCGGGCCGCGGACTGCTCCAGCGCGTCCCGGATCTGCGGATCGAGCTCATCGAGAGCTCTGTCCAGCTCGGCCTGCGGCACGCGGAGATGCTCGGGACGCACCCCGTCGAACCGCTCGGATGCGTCCAGGACGGCATCGGCGCCCCGCACGGCGACGTCCTCGACCACGGGGCGGACGGCCCGGGCCGCGGACTCGACGTCCAGCTCGGCGCGCGGCAGGGCCGCCGTCAGCTCCGAGGCGGTGAGCGTGCGCCCGCGGAGATCGGTCACGGCGAGGAAGGGGGCGGGATCAGGCATGGGAGCAGTCTACGAAGAGCGGCGGGACGACGGCGCGCCGGTCCCACCGCGCTGACGGCTCGGCGCCACGGCACGGGCGCCGCGGGCGGTTAAGGTCGAGTCGTGCTCGTCGCCCTCCTGCTCACCCTCGTCGCGGGCGCGGCCACCAGCATCGGGGCGGCGCTCGGGGTGATGGGGCGCGGGACGAGCCCGAAGATGCTGGCCGGCGGGCTGGGGCTGTCCGCGGGCGTGATGCTCTACGTCTCCTTCGTCGAGCTCATGCCCGAGGGAGCCCGGATCCTCTCCGGCGAGCCGGCCGGCGGAGAGGTCACGGGGCGCGGCACCAGCGTGGCCGTGCTCTCCTTCTTCGTCGGCATCGGCCTGATCGCCGTGCTGGACCGGCTGGTGCCGCAGCCCGTCAATCCGCACGAGTTCTCCGGCCGCATGGCCGGCACCGCCGGGCGGGCCGAGGTGCGCGAGCCCGAGGAGCAGGTCGCTGACCGGGCGCTGAAGGCACGGCTGATGCGCACCGGCGTGGTGACCGCCGCCGCGCTGGCCCTGCACAACGTGCCCGAGGGCTTCGCGACCTTCGTCGCCGCCCTGCAGGCCCCGGAGGTCGCCATCCCCGTGGTCGCCGCGATCGCGCTGCACAATATCCCCGAGGGTCTCGCGGTCGCGGTGCCCGTGCGCCGTGCGACCGGGTCCCGGAGGACGGCGTTCTGGTTGGCGACGATGACGGGCCTGGCGGAACCCGCGGGCGCGGTCATCGGGTTCCTGCTGCTGGCCCCGCTGCTGACCGGCGGCGCGATGGGAGCGATACTCGCCGGCGTGGCCGGGGTGATGGTCTTCGTCTCGCTGGATGAACTGCTCCCCGCGGCCGAGGAGACCGGCGAGCACCACACGGTGATCTACTCGCTGATCGCGGGTATGGCGATCATGGCGGTGACGCTGCTGGTGCTGTGAGCGGCATGCGGGCAGGCGCGGGGAATCCGGGGGAGCGAGCCGGAGGACGGAGAAGGGGCGAGATGGACGAGAACGTGGGGATCCGGCACGAGAGGACCGGGCATACTGCGCACCGGGTCGGGACCCGTGCGGCGCGACTGATGGCGGCCGCCGCTGTGGTGCTCGCGCTCGGCGCCTGCGACGCCCTGCCGGGAGACCGGGCCACCGAGCCCGCCCCCTCCGCGGAGCCGATGGATCCCACCGCGGTGGCCGAGGCCGAGACCACCGCGGTGGACCCTTCCTGGCTGTGCGACCCGGGCGGGGACGCCGACGCACCCGAGCACGCCGCCGGCCCCGGAGTGCTCTCCGCGGAGTCGGTCCGGACCGACGGCAACGACATCGTGGTCAGCGGCCCGTTCCAGCTCCAGGACGGCTACAGCTATGGCGGGTTCGTCCCCGAGGCCGTCGTCGTCCCCGCCGACCCGGCGAACCGGGGTGCGCCGGCCGAGGGGTACGACGAGATGGGGACCGACGGAGCCCCGACTCCGCCGATCGTGGCGCGCGAGCGCGTCGAGATCCCGGGCGAGGGCGCGGCACCGTCGGCCGTGACGGCCCGGCTGACACTGGGCACCTGCGACGGCGCCCCGCTGCCGGACGGGCAGTATCTGCTCGCCCTCTCGGGCGGCGGGATCGACGGGCCCGACCGCGGCGAGGACGACGCCGGCTGGAGCACGTCCGATGACGTCCTGTTCGACGTCGTCGACGGCTCGCCGCAGCCGGTCCCCGGGGCGGCCACCGCTCCCGAGGGCGAGATCCCCGCCGATCTCTCCCCTCTGGGCTGCCGTTCCCCGCTGGAGCCCGTCGGCGACGGGGACGGGCTCAGCGTCACCGTGAGCGACCAGGAGACCAGCGTCCCTGCTCCCGTCCCCGAAGATCAGCTCGGCGCGGGGGTCGACGCCGAGGTCACGGTCAGCTCCGAGGATATCGGCACCCGCGCCCTGCTCCAGGGAGTGGTGCTCACCGCCCCCGAGTCCGACACGGTCGTCGCCGGCGCACGCAACGCCGGCGACATCGGCCTGCAATGGATCGGCGAGGAGGGCGTGACCACGTCCGAGACGGCCTGGACCACGCGCACGACCTGCATCCGCTCCGCCCTGCAGGCCGGCCCGTACGACGCGCACGCCTTCGCGGTCACGGTGGATGAGGAGGGCGCCACCCACGTCGTCCTCTCCGACCCGTGGACGGTCGAGGTGGCCGAGGCGGACGCGGCGTCCTGACCGTCCTCCCCAGGAGCGTGCCGGCGGGTGCGTCCCGTACCGTGGAGGCGACCGGATCGACGCCGCCGGCCCCGTTCCGCCGTCGATTAGTCTTGACGTCAAGACACATGACGCACCGACCCGAGGGAGCCCCGCGACACATGGCGCGCATCATCTACACCCACACCGACGAGGCACCGATGCTGGCCACCGCATCGTTCCTGCCCATCCTCGACGCCTTCTCGGACACCGCCGGGATCGACGTCACCACGCGTGACATCTCCCTGGCCGGCCGCATCATCGCCGCCTTCTCGGATCTGCTGCCCGAGGACCAGCGGGTCCCCGACTCCCTGGCCGAACTGGGCGAGCTGGCCAAGACGCCCGAGGCGAACATCATCAAGCTGCCCAACATCTCCGCCTCGGTCCCCCAGCTGAAGGCCGCCGTGAAGGAGCTGCAGGATCAGGGCGTCGCCCTGCCGGACTATCCCGAGTCCCCCTCCACGGACGAGGAGAAGGACATCCGCGCCCGGTACGACTCGGTCAAGGGCTCGGCCGTGAACCCCGTGCTGCGCGAGGGCAACTCCGACCGGCGCGCTCCCGCCGCGGTCAAGAACTTCGCCAAGGCCCACCCGCACCGGATGGGCCAGTGGAGCGAGGACTCCAAGACCGCCGTGGTGACCATGGGTCAGGACGACTTCCGCTCCCGTGAGCAGTCCGTCGTGCTCGAGGGCGAGGACACCCTCTCGATCGTGCACGTCGGCGCCGACGGCACCGAGACCGTGCTGAAGCCCTCCGTGCCGGTGCTGGCCGGTGAGGTCGTCGACTCCTCCGTGATGAGCGCCGAGGCGCTCGATGCGTTCCTGCGCGAGCAGATCGCCGCCGCCAAGGAGCAGGGTGTGCTGTTCTCCCTGCACCTGAAGGCGACCATGATGAAGGTCTCCGATCCGATCCTGTTCGGCCACGCCGTGCGCGCCTTCTTCCCGACGCTGTTCACCCAGTTCGGCGACCAGCTCGAGGCCGCGGGGCTCTCCCCGAACAATGGCCTCGGGGGCATCCTCGCCGGTGCGGAGGACCTCGAGGAGTCGGTGCGGGCCGGGATCAAGGCCGCCATCGAACAGGACCTGGCCGACGGCCCGGATCTGGCGATGGTCAACTCCCACAAGGGCATCAGCAACCTCCACGTCCCCTCCGACGTCATCGTCGACGCGTCGATGCCCGCGATGATCCGCACCTCGGGCCATATGTGGAACAAGGACGACCAGGAGCAGGACACCCTCGCGGTGATCCCCGATTCGTCCTACGCGGGCGTCTACCAGGCCACCATCGAGGACTGCCAGGCCCACGGCGCCTTCGATCCCACCACGATGGGCACCGTGCCCAACGTCGGGCTGATGGCACAGAAGGCCGAGGAGTACGGCTCGCACGACAAGACCTTCGAGATCGCCGCCGATGGGCAGGTCGAGGTGCGCGACTCCTCCGGCGCCGTGCTCATGAGCCACGGGGTCGCCGCGGGCGACATCTTCCGCGCCTGCCAGACCAAGGACGCCCCCATCCGCGACTGGGTCCAGCTCGCCGTGCGCCGCTCGCGCGAGTCCGGGATGCCCGCCGTGTTCTGGCTCGACGAGACGCGGGCGCACGACCGCAACCTCATCGGCAAGGTCGAGGCGTACCTGGCCGAGGAGGACACCGAGGGCCTGGACATCCGGATCATGGCTCCGATCGAGGCGACCAGGCACACCCTGGCGCGCGTGCGCCGCGGCGAGGACACCATCTCGGTGACCGGCAACGTGCTGCGTGACTACCTCACCGACCTGTTCCCGATCCTGGAGCTGGGCACCAGCGCCAAGATGCTCTCGGTGGTGCCGCTGATGAACGGCGGCGGTCTGTTCGAGACGGGCGCCGGAGGTTCCGCCCCCAAGCACGTCCAGCAGCTGGTCGAGGAGAACTACCTGCGGTGGGACTCGCTCGGCGAGTTCCTGGCCCTGGCCGAGTCGCTGCGGCACCTTGCCCGCACCGCCGGCAACGACCGGGCGCGGGTGCTGGCCGACGCGCTGGATCGCGCCACCGAGACGCTGCTGCACGAGGGCAAGTCCCCGCAGCGCAAGCTCGGCACCATCGACAACCGCGGCAGCCACTTCTACCTCGCCCTGTACTGGGCGCAGGAACTGGCCCAGCAGAGCGAGGACACCGAGCTGAAGGCCGCCTTCGAGCCCATCGCCACGGAGCTCGTCGATGCCGAGGACACCATCACCGAGGAGCTGATCGCGGTGCAGGGCTCCCCGGCGGACATCGGCGGCTACTACCGCCCGGATCTGGAGAAGTCCGCATCGGTGATGCGCCCCTCGCCGACGTTCAACCGGATCCTCGAGGAGATCTCGGCGGCCCTGTGAGGCCACCCCTCCCCTGAGCGTCCTGGAGTCCGGCCCGGCCCGCAGTGCGGACCGGGCCGGACTCGTCCCGTCGCCCGACCCCGCACACCCCCACCGCCCACCGCCCACCGCCCACCGCCCACCGCCGGAAGGATCCCGTGCCCCNCACCGCCGGAAGGATCCCGTGCCCCTCGTCCACTCCCCTGCCGACGGGGTCCGGCTGCGCTACGACGTCTCCGGCTCCGGGCCGGCCCTGGTGCTCCTGCACGGGTCGGTGCTGTCGCGGGCGATCTGGCGCGGGCTGGGCTACCTCGCGCCGCTGGCGGCCGAGCACACCGTGATCCGGGTGGACCTGCGCGGTCACGGAGGCTCCGAGAAGCCGCACGAGAGCTCGAGCTACGCCCAGGATCGGTTCGTCGCGGACCTGCTGGCCGTGCTGGAGGCGGAGGACGTGGACCGGGCCGGCCTGATGGGCTATTCGCTGGGGGCGCGCGTGGCCCTCGCCGCGACGCTCGAGCATCCCGAGCGGGTCACCCATCTGGTGTGCCTGGGCGGCTCCGCCGCAGCGCAGCGCGGGGCCGTGGACTCCGTGTTCTTCCCGGGCGTCATCGACGCGGTGCGCGAGGGCGGGATGGAGGCGTTCTGCGCCGGCCAGCGACTGGGGCCGGACGTCAGCTCGCGCCGGGCCCGCGCCACCCGCGAGGCGTTCCTGGCCGCGGACCCGCTGCCGATGGCGGCCCTGATGACCGCCACGGACGCCACCCCCGGCGTCTCCGAGACGGCGCTGGCCGCCTGTGACGTCCCGACGCTGTGGATGACCGGGACCGAGGACCATCCCCGGTTCGAGGAGTCCCGGCACGCGGCGGAGACGATGCCGGGCGCCGCCTTCGTCCCCCTGCCCGGCCGGGACCACGGCGGGACCCTGTCCCCGCCCGACGAGGTGCTCGCACGCGTCCTGCCGTTCCTCAGCCGGTGACCTGGCGGACGATCGCGACCAGCGCGACGACCACGATGATCCCGCGCAGCAGCCAGTCGGGCAGCTTCTTGGCCAGGTGCGCACCGAAGTAGCCGCCCAGCAGGGCGCCGACGGCGATCGCCGCGGTCGCCGGCCACACGATCTCGGAGCCGATCAGGAAGTGCGCGAGCACGTAGACGGCCGCGGCCGCGACGTTGACCACCAGGCTCATCAGATTCTTGATGCTGTTGACCGACCCCATCGTGCGCCCCGTCAGGGCACCGAGGATCCCCAGGTAGAGGATGCCCTGGGCAGCGGTGAAGTACCCGCCGTAGACGGAGGCTGCGCCCATCGCGCCGACGAGACCGGGTGACCGGTACGGGCTGCGCTGCGGAGCCGACGCCGCGCGCGCGGCCCGCCGATCCTGCCGCGCGCGGATCGCGGCGGTGAGCCGCTTCTGGAAGATCACCAGAGCGAGGGCGACGACGATCAGCACCGGCACGACCACGTCCAGCGCCTCGGCGGGCGAGAGCAGCAGGAGGATCGAGCCGAGGCCCGCGCACAACGCCGTGACCAGGACCAGCGGCGCCAGATTGCCATTCTCCTCGGCGATCTCCCGGCGGTAGCCGAGGGTCGAGCCGATCGTGGAGAACAGGATGCCGACCGTGTTGGTGCGCACGGCGGTCCCCGGTGGCATGCCGAGGGCGAGCAGCACCGGCAGCGTCAGGAGCGACCCCGAGCCCACCGCCGCGTTGATCGCTCCGGCGAGGGTGCCCATCACCAGCAGGACGATCAGCGAGACGGGTTCCACGACGTCCGAGCCTACTGCCGCGCGGGCGTGGTCCGGGCACCCGGGCCCCGCTCGCGGGTCGCGTCAGGAGCGGGAGCTCGCGCCGGGACGGTCGGGGCCAGGACGGTCGGGGCCAGGACGGTCGGGGCCAGGACGGTCAGCTCAGGGAGGCGACCGCGGCGTCGTAGTCCGGCTCCTCGGCGACCTCGGCCACCTGCTGCGTGTGCACGACGTTCCCGTCGGCGTCGGCGACGACGACGGCGCGGGAGAGCAGGCCGGCCAGCGGGCCGTCGCTCATGGTCACGCCGTAGTCCTCGCCGAAGCTGGAGCGGAACGCGGAGCCGGTGACGACGTTCTCGATGCCCTCGGCGCCGCAGAAGCGGGCCTGGGCGAAGGGGAGGTCCTTGGACACGCACACGACCACGGTGTTCTCGAGCGAGGCGGCGAGCTCGTTGAACTTTCGCACGGAGGTCGCGCAGGTTCCCGTGTCGAGCGAGGGGAAGATGTTCAGCACGATGCGCTTGCCGGCGAGGTCCGCACTGGAGACGGGCCCGAGGTCCTGGCCGACGAGCTCGAAGGCCGGGAGCGGGGAGCCCTGGGCGGGCAGCTCGCCGACGGTGGTCACGGGAGTGTTCTTGAAGGTGATCGAAGCCATGCCCCCATCCTCACGGTCAGCGGCGGAGGGCACAAACCGGGTCCACCGCCGGCGGGGCCGCGCGTCCGCCGGCGGGTCGCGCGCCGCGTCGGCACTATCGGTCGCCGCGGCGCTGTCGGGGCCCGCTGGGTCTGCCATAGCGCCGGGCGGTGCTGCGGCGCTGAGCCTCCTCCAGCGCCCGGAAGCGGCGCTCGATCCTGGCCGGCAGGGGGCGCCGCTGCCGCAGCACCCAGCCGGCTCCGCGCAGCGCGTCCCAGAGCGCCAGTGCGGTCAGCCGATCGCGCGGTGCCGTGGCCAGCACGTCGCGGGTCCGGCGCAGCGCCGCACCGAGCGGCCGGCGCAGCCAGATGAACCATAGGGTGTTGCGCAGCCCGTGCCGGAGGCGCAGCCGGGGGTCGCGCTGCGTGGAGGCCTGGTGATGGACGATCACGCCCGGCAGGTGGACCAGCTCCCAGCCGGCGGTCGCCAGGTCGGCCGCCAGCAGCTCCTCCTCCCCGCCGAGCCACAGCCGTTCGCTGAAGCCGCCGGCCGCGAGGAAGGCGCTGCGGCGGACCATCGAGGCACCGGCGAGGAAGCTGCCGAGGGTCGGGCCGGGCATCCACGGCGGGCCCTCGACCGGCGAATGGAGCAGTTCGGCGTTGATCGGGTCCTCGCGTCCGCCCGGCTCGACCAGGATCCTGCCGGTGACCACCCCGAGGCGGGGATGCTCGGCGAGCGCGTCGGCCGCCCGGCGCAGGGAGCCCGGCTCCCACCAGGTGTCGTCGTCACAGAAGGCGACGAACGGCGTCCCGACCCGCTCGAGGCCCACGTTGCGCCCGACAGCTCCCAGGTTCACGGCACTGGCCACCAGGTCCACCTCGGGGAACCGCTCCCGGACGGCTTCGGCGGTGCCGTCCTCGGAGCCGTTGTCCACGACCACCACGTGCGGCTGCTCGGGCAGCTCCCGCAATCGCGAGATCGCCAGCAGTGCCTCGTCGCGCCGGTTGTAGGTGATCATCACGACCGCCACCCGCTCGTCGGGACTCATCGCCGCTCCTCGTCCGACGCCGAGCGGGCCGGGCGCGCAGCGGGTCCGGAGCGCACCAGGGCGAGGGCGGCCTCGGTCGAGGGCGAGACCGGGCGACGCCGCCGCAGGGCGGCCGGGGCGCGGCGCAGGGCACCCAGCAGGCCCCGTCGGCCGCGCGTCCCCGAGCGCAGCGCCGTGACGACCTCGGCCCGCACTCCCGACCACGGACGGCGCAGCAGGGCGGTGAGGATCCGGCTGCGGATCGCCTCGGTCTGACGGCGCCGGGCGGACTCGCGATGGGGCGAGGGGTGGTGGTGGGCGCGGATCTCGGGCACGTAGCTCAGCTGCCAGCCGGCGTCGAACAGGTCCAGCGCCACCCGATCCTCCTCCCCGGGGAAGCGGATCACGTCGTCGAAGCCGCCCGCCTCCAAGAACGCGTCCCGACGCACGATCGCCCCGCAGCCGACGAAGCCGAGCAGCAGCGGGCCGGGCGCGTCGTCCGCAGTGCCCAGCGGGGAGGCGGCGAGCACGGCGTTCAGCGCGTCCGGGCGCTCCTCGGGCCCCACGGCGATGGAGCCGGCGATCAGCCCGAGCCGCGGGTGGCCATCGAAGACGTCGACGGCTCGTGCCAGCGCCCCGGGCGCCCACCAGGAGTCATCGTCGGCGAAGGCGACGTAATCGGTGGTGGCCAGTTCGGCTCCGATGGTGCGCGCCTGCGCGCCGATGTTCTCGGGCAGCGTCACGAGGCGCACGTGGGGATGGGCGCCGCGCACCGCCGCGACGGTGCCGTCCGTGGAGGCGTTGTCCAGGACGATCACGGGCGCCTCGTGGTGGCCGAGGTGCTCCACGAGCTCGTCGCCGCGATTGCGGGTGGCGATCACGACCGTGACCCGCTCGACGCTCATGCGGCACTCCCCTCGATTCCTCGGCTTCCTCGGCTCCGTCGCTGTCGGCCCACAGTAGCGAGGCCGGTCCATCGCACGAGCGGGCCGGAGGTCCCTTCCGCCGGCCCGGTCCGGGTCGTACCGTGAACGTATCCCCTCCGGGATCTCTGTTGCCCGAGCTGCAGGAAGGCGCCATGACCACCGTTGCCAGCTGGCCGAACTCCCCCGCCGAGACCCCCACCGACGAGGAGCTCGAGCGGCTCCACGGGTGGTGGCGGGCAGCGAACTACCTCTCGGTCGGGCAGATCTACCTCAAGGACAACCCGCTGCTGCGCCGCCCGTTGCAGCGCGAGCACGTCAAGCCGCGTCTGCTCGGGCACTGGGGCACCACTCCGGGCCTGACGTTCCTGTACGCCCACGCCAATCGGGCGATCTCCCAGCGCGGCCTGAAGGCCATGTACATCACCGGCCCCGGGCACGGCGGTCCGGGACTGGTCGCCGCGAGCTACCTCGAGGGCACCTACTCCGACGTCTACCCCGCCGTCAGCCGGGACGAGCGAGGACTGGCTCGCCTGTTCACCCAGTTCTCCTTCCCCGGCGGGATCCCCTCGCACGTGGCCCCGGAGACCCCGGGATCGATCCATGAGGGCGGAGAGCTGGGCTACGCCCTCTCCCACGCCTACGGCGCCATGTTCGACCGGCCCGACGAGATCGCCTTCACCGTGGTGGGGGACGGAGAGGCGGAGACCGGTCCGCTGGCCACCTCGTGGCACTCCAACAAGTTCCTCAATCCGCTGACCGACGGGGTGGTGCTGCCGATCCTGCACCTGAACGGGTACAAGATCGCCAACCCCACCGTCCTGGCCCGTATCGGCGACGAGGAGCTCGAGGACCTGATGCGGGGCTACGGGCACACCCCGCTGCTGTTCCGCGGCGGCTTCGACGACGAGGATCCAATGGCCGCGCACCGCCGCTTCGCCGAGGTGCTCGATACGGCCCTGGACCAGATCGCGCAGATCAAGCAGCAGGCCCGCGAGGACGCCGAGGCCGGGCGGGAGACGACGCGACCGGCCTGGCCGATGATCATCTTCCGCTCGCCGAAGGGCTGGACCGGACCGAAGACCATCGACGGCAAGGTGACCGAGGGCTCGTGGCGCTCCCACCAGGTGCCCCTGCCCAACGCCCGCGACACCGAGGAGCACCTGGCCGACCTGGATTCCTGGTTGCGCTCGTACCGCCCCGAGGAGCTGTTCGACGAGTCCGGCGCCCTGCGCGCCGAGATCGCCGCCGCGGCCCCGGAGGGTGAACTGCGGATGTCCGCCAACCCGGCCACCAACGGCGGCTCCGTGCTGAAGGACCTGCGGCTGCCCGATTTCCGCGACTACGCGGTGGAGGTCCCCTATCCCGGCGCCTCCACCGCTGAGGCGACCCGGGTGCTGGGCACCTGGCTGACCGATGTCATCGCCCAGAACCCCCACAGCTTCCGGATCTTCGGGCCCGACGAGACCGCCTCGAACCGGCTCCAGGGGGTCTACGACGTCACCGACAAGCAGTGGAACGCCGAGTTCGAGCCGCACGACCGCGAGGAGCACCTGGCGCCGACGGGCCGGGTGATGGAAATGCTCTCCGAGCACCAGTGCCAGGGCTGGCTGGAGGGGTATCTGCTCACGGGCCGCCACGGCATGTTCTCCTCGTACGAGGCCTTCATCCACATCGTCGACTCGATGGTCAATCAGCACGCCAAGTGGCTGAAGGTCACCAATGAGCTGGAGTGGCGGCGGCCGCTGGCCTCCCTGAACTACCTGCTCAGCTCGCACGTGTGGCGGCAGGATCACAACGGCTTCTCCCATCAGGATCCGGGCTTCATCGACCACATGGTCAACAAGAAGGCCGAGATCGTGCGGGTCTACCTGCCGCCGGATGCCAACACCCTGCTGTCGACCTACGACCACTGCCTGCGCTCCCGCCAGTACGTCAACGTGGTCGTCGCCGGCAAGCAGCCGAACCCGAACTGGCTGAGCATGGACGAGGCGATCGTCCACTGCGCCCGCGGGCTGGGCATCTGGGAGTGGGCCGGCACGGAGGTCACCGGGGAGGACCCCGACGTGGTGCTCGCCTGCGCCGGGGACATCCCCACCATCGAGACGCTCGCGGCCGCGAAGATCCTGCGGGAGCAGGTGCCGGGGCTGAAGGTGCGGGTGGTCAACGTGGTGGACCTGATGCGCCTGCAGGACGACAGCGAGCATCCCCACGGGCTCTCCGAGCGCGACTTCCAGGGCATCTTCGGCGAGGACGTGCCGGTGATCTTCGCGTACCACGGATACCCCTGGCTCATCCATCGCCTGGCCTACCGTCACGACCGCACCGGCCGCATCCACGTGCGCGGCTACAAGGAGGAGGGCACCACCACGACGCCGTTCGACATGCTGATGCGCAACGATGCCGACCGCTACCACCTGGTCATGGACGTGATCGACCGGGCCGGCCTGGCCACCCGCTACGCCGGGCTGCGCCAACAGATGTCCGACCTCCGCGTGCGCGCCCGGGCGTATGCGTACGAGCACGGGGAGGACGTCCCCGAGATCGCGGGCTGGCAGTGGGACGACAATGCCGACGCGGCCGGCGAGGAGGCGCCGCCCCAGGCCTCCGACACGGGAGGGGACAACGCGTGATGGCAGGCGCTGACGACGTCCGCCGGATCGTGCGGGTCAGCGGCAGGGTCCAGGGCGTCGGCTTCCGGATGTCGGCCGCCGCCGAGGCGGAGCGTCTCGGGGTCGGCGGCACGGTGCGCAACCTGCTGGACGGCACGGTGGAGGCCGACGTGGAGGGCGCCGGGGACGCGGTCGAGGCGATGGTCGACTGGCTGCGTCAGGGCCCACCCGCCGCTCGGGTCTCCGACGTCGAGGTGCGCGAGGACGCTCCCCGCGGCGCGGAGACGATGCGCATCATCGGCTGACGAGGTACCGCACCGCCACTGCCACCCCGGCCCCGACCATCACGGCCGAGGTCAGGATCATGGTGGTCTGGCCGGCGGCGTCGATGATCAGCCCGCCGATCAGGGCGCCGAGGGCGATCGCCGTGTTGAACACGGCGCTGTTCAGGGCGGTCCCCTCCTCCATGACGTCCTGCGCCTCGGTGCCGACGAACGCCTGGATGGCGACGGGGGCGGCGCCGGCGAACAGTCCCCACACCGGCATGATCGCCAATGCCGAGACGGTTCCCTGCATCAGCGCCACCACGGCCAGCAGCGACAGGCCGAGCCCGGCCGAGACGACGAGCACGCCCAGCGGTGCACTGCGCCTGAGCACCGGCGCCACGGCGAAGTTCCCGAGCAGGCCGGCGAGGCCGAAGGTCAGCAGCATCGGGCCGATGTCGGTGACGGCGATCCCTGCCCGCTCCAGCAGGATGGGGCTGACGTAGCTGTAGGTGATGAACTGGGCGATGACCACCAGCCCGGTCAGCGCGACGGCGTACCGGACGCCACGGGTGCGCGCGGCGACCAGCATCATCGCCGGGGTGACCTTGACCGCGGAGTGCACCGGCCGCACCAGCACCGCGATCGCCACGGCGACCAGGGCGGCCACGCCGCCGACCACGCCGAAGGCCTCCCGCCAGCCCAGATGGGTGCCGATCCACGTGGCCACCGGCACGCCCATCACCAGCGCGCTCCCGGAGCCCGCGAACGCGACGGTCAGCGCCCGGGCGGTCTGCTCTCGCGGCACCTGGCCGACGGCCACGACCGCCATCACGGCCCAGTACAGGCCGATCGCGATGCCCGCGAAGAGCCGGGCGAGCAGGAGCATGGTGAAGCTCGGGGCGATGACGCTGAGAGCGCAGGAGACCACCACCGAGACCAGGGCGATCACCAGTACGATCCGCCTGTCCAGGGTGCCGACGACCACCGGGGTCACGACGGCGACGACGCCGGCGAGGATGCCGGGGACGGTCACGGCCAGGCCGCCGACGCCCTCACTGACCCCGAGGTCCGGTGCCATCACGCTGAGCACCCCGATCGGCAGCTCCTCGATCGTGATCAGGACGAAGATCCCCATCGCGAGCGAGAGAACCGCCGCCCACCGCCGTACGACGTCCACACATCCTCCTTCTGCGAGCAAACCCCCTCACGGTACGGCACTCGTGCAGGTCAGGTCAGCGCAGGGCAGGGCATGCCGGGGCCCATGGACGCACGACGGCCCCGGCATCGGGCGATGCCGGGGCCGTGGGCCGGGGAACCGGAGCGGGGTCAGATCGCCGCGTCGAGCGCGGCGCCGATCTCCTGGTCGCCGTCGTTGAAGGCGAGGAACTTCCCGATGGTGCCGGGCCGCTCGAGAGCGGCCACGATGGTGCGGGCGACGTTCCCGCGCGAGACGTGACCGCCCTCGGGGACGCCCACCTCGATCCGCCCGGTGGGCTCGTCGAGGGTGAGACCCGACGGGGCGAGGATCGTCCAGTCCAGCTCGGTGCCCTGGAGGTGGGCATCGGCCTGGGCCTTGGACTCGGCGTAGGCGAAGAACGGGTCGTCCTCGGAGACGCCGTGATCCGGCCCGGCCCCGAAGTAGCTGATCATCACGTAGCGCGTCGCACCGACGCGCCGGGCGGACTCCATCGAGGCGATCGCGGCCCCGCGGTCCACGGCCCACGTGCGCTCAGGGTTGCCGCCCCCGGCGCCGGCGGCCCACACCACTGCGTCGTTGCCGCGCAGCAGCTCGTCCCAGCCGTAGGCGTCGAGGGTCTCGATGTCGGCCACGACCGGCCGGGCACCGGCCGCCTCGACGTCAGCGCTCTGATCCGGGTCGCGGATCACCGCGTTGACGGTGTGTCCTGCCGTCGACAGCAGCGGCTCCGCCAGGAGCGCGACCTTGCCATGTCCTCCGATGAGTGCGATATCCATGCACCAACTGTGGCACCGCGACGACGACCGCGTCGAGATACCCCGAGCTTCATTCCGCTGCGGGCAGACAAAGGAGCGATCCCCGGTATCCTGACCCGGGTCGCCACCGGGGCGGCCGCGCCCTCAGGGAAGGAACCAGCATGGCCGGTGGACTCGCCGCACTGCTCGATGACGTGGCCGCCCTGGCGAGGCTGGCCGCGGCCAGCACGGACGACATCGCCGCCGCCTCCGCCAAGGCCGGATCCAAGGCCGTCGGCGTGGTGATCGATGACACGGCCGTGACCCCGCAGTACGTCCAGGGCATCAAGCCCAAGCGCGAGCTCCCGATCATCTGGCGGATCACCAAGGGTTCGCTGGTCAACAAGCTCGTTTTCATCCTGCCGGTCCTGCTGCTGCTCAGCACGTTCGCGGACTTCCTGCTCACCCCGATACTCATGCTCGGCGGCCTGTATCTGAGCTTCGAGGGCGCCGAGAAGATCTGGGAGCTGGTCAGCGGCACGCCGAAGAAGGCCCCGGCCGCCGCGAAGGGCGCCGACGCGGAGAAGAAGATCGTCTCCAGCGCCGTCCGCACCGACCTCATCCTCTCGGCCGAGATCATGGTGATCTCGCTGAACTCCGTCGAAGCACCCGACATCTGGACCCGCGCCGCGGTGCTCGTGGTGATCGCGCTCGGTATCACCGTCCTGGTCTACGGAACGGTCGGGATCCTGGTGAAGATGGACGACGTGGGCCTGGCCATGGCCGCCGAGGAGAACTCGGCGGCCAAGCAGCGCATCGGCAACTCTCTGGTCCGGGCCATGCCCGTGGTCATGGACATCATCAGCTATGTCGGCATGGTGGCGATGCTGTGGGTCGGCGGCCACATCCTGCTGGTCGGCACCCACGATCTGGGACTCGCTCAGCCCTACGGCTTCGTCCATCACCTCGAGGAGGCCGTCGCCGGGATCGCCGCCGTCGGTGGAGTTCTGGGCTGGCTGATCAACACGTTCTTCTCGTTCCTGATCGGTCTGCTCGTCGGCGCCGTCCTCGCGGTGATCATGCACTTCCTGCCCTTCGGTCACCACGGCGGGGACGAGGGACACGGCGCCGGTGACCAGCCCGGCGACGACGCGGCGGCCCCCACCGAGAAGCCCCGGACCGAGCACTGAGCCGCTGGGAGCACCGCCGGGGAGATCGCGAGGGACGGTCCCGCGGGGGCCTCGCGGCGCGGCTCCCGCGCCGACCTCGCGGTCAGCCTGCCTGAGCGGTGACCGGGGGCTCCGCCGACCAGGGGAAGACGATCCACTCGTCGGTGCGGTGCCAGACGAAGTCGGGAGCGACCACCGAACCGGACTTCGCGTACAGCACGGCGCTGCGCGCGTCGGCCCCCTGCTCGCGCAGCAGGTCCAGCACGAGTGCGAGGGTGCGCCCGGAGTCGGCGACGTCATCGACCACCAGCAGCCGCTTGCCGCTGATCGACTCGGTGTCGAGCATCGGCGCGAGCAGGACCGGGTCCGGCAGCGTCTCGTGCACGTCGGTGTAGAACTCGACGTTGATCGCGTCGGCGAGCTTCAGCCCCAGGGCGTAGGCGAGTGCGCCGGCCGGCACCAGGCCGCCACGGGCGACGGCGATGATGATCTCCGGCGCGAAGTCGGAATCGGCCACCGTTCGTGCCAGCTCCCGCGACGCGGTGCCGAACAGCTCCCAGCTGAGGACCTCCTTGGTCACCAGCTCGGACGAATCGGCGTGAAAGGCCTGGGACATCGCATCTCCTCGGGTGTTCGGCGCGGGGACCCCCGATGCTATCGGCCCTCGGCCGGGGGCGCCGTACCGTAGGCACCGCACCACACCGCACCGCATCGCACCGCCACGGGGCGGGGCCTCCCGACTCCCGGATGAAGGAGGGCCGATAGCGGCCCCGACGGGCAGGCATCCTCGTATGCTCTGCTGGGACGCTTCGACGGATCCGCGCCGGGCGGAGCCGGGACCGCACCGACGGGGAGGATCAGCGATGCCGGAGTCGGACCGGATCGGGTACATGCCCGCCTACGGGACCACGCACCTCGGAGTGCTCCTGATCATCGTGCTGGCGGCGATCGCCCTCGTGGTCTGGGCGCGGCGCGTCGAGCCCGCCACGGCGGACCGGGTGCTGCGCGCTGCCGGCTGGGTGCTGCTGGCGAACTCGGTGTTCTGGACGGCGTGGGGCTTCATGCCCTGGTCCTGGAACATCGACGAGTCGCTGCCCCTGCACTACTCGGACGTCCTGCGATTCCTGATCCCACTCGCGCTGATCACGCAGGCCCGCTGGGCGATCGTGATCATGTACTTCTGGGGACTGACGCTGAACATGCAGTCGGTGCTGACCCCGGACCTGAACTACTTCGTCTCGGTCCCGCTGGAGTTCTCGGAGTACTGGGTCGCCCACGCGACCGGGGTGCTGGCCCCGGTGGTGCTGGTGTGGGGGCTCGGATATCGCCCCACGTGGCCGGGATATCTGCTCACGTATGCCGCCACGGTGGCGTGGGCGCTCATCGCCTTCACCGGCAATGCACTCACGGGCGCCAACTACGGCTATCTCAACCGTGCCCCGGACGGCGCGAGCATTCTGGACGTCATGGGCCCCTGGCCGCAGTACCTGCTGGTCGAAGCGATCGCGATCGCTCTCGTGTGGGCGCTCATGACCTGGCCCTTCACCGCGATCGATCGGCGCCGCGGCACTCCCGCCACGGGACGTGGCGGGCTGCTGCGGCGACGGCGAGGAGATCTCAGCCCAGCAGCTCCAGCTCGGCCAGGCGCAGAGGCCCCTGCGCGGTGGTGATCACCAGGCGGTGATGGGTGCACGCCCGCGGCGTCGCGATCCGGAACGGACGTGTCTGGCGGCGCCAGCGGAACGACTCCCTCGAGCGCTCGTCCAGCACCGTCCAGTTCTCGCCGTCGACCGAGCCCTCGACCCGGAAGGCGATCGGGTCCCCGCCCTCCTGCGCCGAGGAGGTCAAGGTGAGGAACCGCGCCTGGAGGGGCTCGCCCAGCTCGGGCAGCTCGATCACCGCGTCGGCCGTCTCCCAGGAGCGCTCGGTGCGGGAGTCGTCGTCCCGCACCGGATCCGCGGGATCGGCCGCGAAGAGGTCCCGCAGCGGCTGCGGCCGGTGCCCCGCCGGAGTCGGTGAGGGCGGCACCTCGCCCCAGCCCGTCGGCTCGGCGCCGAGGCGGAAGCGGAGCGTTCCGCGCAGGTCCCCGTGCTCGATCCAGGAGTCCCGGTGCTCGCGGCCGTCCACGCTGAGACCCGTGATGACGTCGTGGGCCGGAGCCTGCCCCTCGGCGGTGATCGTGAACGGCTCACCACCCAGCGGCCGCACCGTCGCCCGCTCGAACAGCGGTGCCACCAGGTGGTAGCGGCCCGTGCCCAGCTGCAGCGGGTACAGACCCAGCGCCGTCAGCAGCCACCAGGCGCTCATCTCGCCGTTGTCCTCGTCGCCGGGATAGCCCTGGCCGATCTCCTCACCGACGAACAGGCGGCGCTGGACCTCGCGCACCACCTGAGAGGCGCGGTGCGGCTCGCCCGCGTGGTGGAAGAGGAAGGGGATGTGGTGGCTGGGCTGGTTCGAGACGCCGAACTGGCCCATCCGTACCGCGCGGGCCTCGAGCATCTCGTGGATGACGTGCCCGTAGGTGCCCTTGAGGTCGGCACGCTCGGGGGTGTGGAAGAACTCCTCCAGCTTGGCGCGCAGCCCGGCGCGGCCTCCGTACAGCGCGGCCAGGCCCTCGCCGTCATGGGGGACGTGGAAGGCGAAGTTCCAGCCGTCGGTCTCGGTGAAGTCCCCGCCCCATACCCGCGGGTCGAACTCCTCGGGGCTCCGGGCGAAGCCGCCGTCGGCCCGTCGGCCCTGGAAGAACCCGACGCCGGGGTCGAACAGCAGCAGATAGTTCCGGGCTCGGGCTCGCAGGTACTCCGCCTCCTCGCGCAGCCGGGCGGCGAGGCGGGCGTCGTCGGCCTCCGTCTCCTCGGCGAGCAGCTCGGCCTGCGCGGCGAGCCCGGCATCGTTGATGTGGGCCTCCAGTGCCCAGGAGACGGATTCGGGGGTGTCGGTGTCGACGTAGCCGGTGAACACGGCCCGCTCGTTGCCCTTGCGGCCCACCTCGGGCTGCGTGGGGGCGACGGTGGCGTTGCGCAGGCCGGCCTCGTAGGCGGCGAGCGGGTCCGGCAGCGTGATGCCCTTGACGGCGAGGTCGGCGATGGCGATGTCGCTGCTGGTGCCGGTCATGCAGTCGGCGTAGCCGGGCGAGGACCAGCGCGCGATCCACCCGCCCTCGCGGTACTGCTGGACGAAGCCGTCGGCGAGCTCTGCGGCGAGATCCGGGTACAGCAGCGCGTAGGCGGGCCAGGCCGTGCGGTACGTGTCCCAGAAGCCGTGGTTGACGTACATCCTGCCGGGCAGCACCTGGGCGTTGGTGCGGGTGTCGGTGGCCTCGCCCTTGACCGCGAGCACGGGGCTGGCGTGCACCGGTTCGGGCCGCTCCGGGCTGCCGGCGTTCTCCCAGTGCGAGCTGGGGTAGAGGTTCAGGCGGTACAGGTTGCCGTACAGGGTCCGCAGCTGGGGCGGGGTGGCTCCGGCCGGTTCGATCACGCGCAGGCGCTCGGTCCAGGCGGCGTGGGCCTCCGCGCGCACCTGGGCGATGCTGCGCCCCTCGACCTCGTGGGCGAAGGTGCGCCGGCCCTGCTCGAGCCCGATGAAGCTGGTGACCAGACGCACGGTGACCTGCTGCGTGCCGGGTTCGAAGGTCAGCACGCTGGCGCCGGGCGAACCGCCGCGCGAGGGGCCGACGGCCACCGGCGCGGGCTCGACCTCGGCGAGGACGAACATACGGGTCGCCCCCTCGCCGGCCACCGGGTCCACCCACGCGCGCAGCCTCCCGTCGAAGACCGCACCGGCGGCGTCGATCCGGGCGTGCTCGTCGGTCCCCTCGAGCAGCAGGTGCCGCGGGGAGGGCTCGGCCGGGAAGTCGATCTCGCAGACCGCGCCGTGGTCGCTCGGCGCCAGACGCAGCGAGGTGCCGCCGTCGAGAGCCACCTCGTACAGGTCCGGGCGCGCCGTCTCGGCGGCATGATCGAAGCCCAGGGCACGGGCCTCCGGATCGGCGTCGGGCTCCTCACCGGCCAGCGGCATGAGGACGAACTGGTTGCGGTCGCCCATCCAGGGGCTCGGCTGGTGCGAGACCGCCAGGCCCTGCAGGCGCGGGCGGTTGTCAGCGCCGTTGCGGCGGTGGTACTCGTACAGCCAGCGCCGGGTCCGGGCGTCGGTGAGGGGCGTGAACATCGCGAACCCATTGGGCATGGCGGTGGCCGGGACGTTGTTGCCCCGGGAGAAGTCCCCGGAGGCGTGCGTGCCGCGCCGGGTGTCGACCCAGGCCACGGGGTCACCGGCCGGCGGGTCCGCGGGCCTCGGACCGATGTAGGGGCCGTCGATCCACCCCGTCAGCCGCTCGGGCTCCGCGGGACCGGCGCCCTCGAGGTCGCCCTCGGCGGCGTCCACGAGGTCGGCCTCGGGATCGGCCGGGGCGTCGGCGACCAGCACGACCTCCGCGATCGTGCGCCCGGCCGCGGCCCCCAGGGCGACCTGCACGTCATTCCACTGGTCCGCGTACAGGATCTTTCCCTCGCCCATCCCCCGGGCGGTGGCCTCGGTGCCGTACTGGTCGCGCGGCTCCAGCTCGGAGAGCCGGGCGCCGTCGGTGAAGATCAGGTCGACCGCGACGTAGGTCGCGCCCCAGGTGAGCGCTGCGTCCAGCTGCGGGTGCACGAACACGCGCAGCACGTCATCGGCCTGCACGATGCGCCCGACGGGCTCGTCGACCCCGTCGAGGGGCGGCAGCAGGGACTCGGCCCGCTCCCCCGGCTCGACGGTGTACCGCAGGGCAGAGGCGGCGACGAGGCCGGCGCCGTCCTTGCTGGTGGGAGATCCGACGGGGCCCGGGTCTGCGGTGACGATCATGACCGTAAGGCTATCGATACCGGCTCGCGCATCGCACATCGCCTCGCGGTGCGGAATACTGCGTCGCGACACGGCTGCCGGTCCTCGGGGGGAAGAGATGGTCGACGCACAGTTTCCGCGCACCGCGCGCAGGCGCCCGCTGTGCCATTGGCTTCTGGCCGCGGGCATCGCTGCGGTCGGCCTCGTGATCGTGGGCCTGTTCGCGGTGATCATCGCCTGGCAGGTCCTCACCCGCGGGAATCCCCAGTCGACGCTCGAGGACTTCTACTCCTCGCTCCAGTCCGGCGACTGCGAGCTGTTCGAGGACTCGACGACGCAGGAGTACCGCGAGTCGACGGGGCTGACCTCGTGCGAGGTCTTCGAGGAGACCGTCGGCGGCATGTCCGGGATCGACTACGAGGTCACCGAGCGCACCAACCGCCAGGGCTACGCGATCTTCGACGTGACCGAGACGTACACCGTCGACGGCCGGGACACCGAGGTCCAGCTGCAGTACTTCGTGCGCCGCACCGACGGCCAGTGGGATCTGGACGGGATCCGCCTGGTCGAGCCCGGGGACGACCCCATCACCTGATCCGGGCCCCGTCCGGCCGCTGGAGCCGGTGGCTGCGGCAGCGTGCCTGGTAGGACTCGCTGCCCCCGACCTGCTCGGCCGTCGGCCGCAGTGCATCGCCCGCCTCCCCGGCCAGGCGCACGTGCAAGGCTGCGTCGGCCCCGCAGACCGCGCACACCGCGGTCAGCTTCACGGCCTCCTCGGCGACGGCCATCAGGGCGGGGACCGGGTCGAACGGCTCCCCGTCGTAGGTGACGCAGAGCCCGGCGACCTCCACGTCGATGCCGGCCTCCAGCAGCTGCTCGATCACCGGCACGATCGAGGGGCCGAAGAACTGCGCCTCGTCGATCGCGAGCTTGTCCGGACGCTCCCCGTCGAGGACCTCCAGCACGTCGCGGGCCTCGCCGAGCATCCTGGCCGGTGTGGAGCGCCCGATGTGGGTGCTCAGCCGACCGGGCCCGGCACGGTCGTCCAGGCGGTGGCCGATGACGTCGACGCGCAGGCCGGCGAGCCGCGAGCGGTGGACGCGTCGCAGCAGCTCCTCGGTCTTGCCGGCGAACATGGGGCCGGCGATCACGGTCAGCCGAGCTGCTTCGGGGCGGCGCATGGAGGTCACAGTACGCCGCGGAACGCCGCCTCGGCCGCCTCGCCGTAGGGCACGAACAGCACCTCGGCGATATCGGCGCCGACCTCGTCGTCCATCAAACGGACCGTCTCGACGGCGATCCGGGCCGCGTCCGGGAGCGGCCAGCCGTAGACGCCGGCGGAGATGGTGGGGAAGGCGACGCTGCGAGCGCCGATCGCGGCCGCGACGCGCAGTGATTCGCGGTAGCAGGAGGCCAGGGTCTCCGAGCGGTCCTCGTTCGTCGCGTGCACCGGGCCGACCGTGTGGATCACCCAGCGGGCCGGCAGGTCACCGGCTGTGGTGGCGACCGCCCGACCGGCGGGCAGGCCGTCGGGCAGCTCGTCCTCCCGCAGCCGTCGGCACTCGGCGAGGATCTCGGGCCCGCCGCGGCGGTGGATGGCGCCGTCGACGCCTCCGCCACCGAGCAGGGAGGAGTTCGCCGCGTTGACGATGGCGTCCGCGGCGGTCGTGGTGATGTCTCCGGGGGCGATCCGCAGCTCCATCGGCTCAGGATACCGAGCCGACGTACAGTGCCCGGATGAGCACGCGCCTCCCCTCTCCCCTGGCCGGCCGCAGGCCCACCCGCGAGGATCTCGCCCGCTTCGCCGCCCTCGAGGGCGATGCCATGGACGATGTCCTCCCGGACCCATCGCGCGGCGAGCAGCTGCGGCTGCTGATCGTCGGCATCAACCCGGGGCTGTGGACCGCCGCGGTCAACGCTCCTTTCGCCCGGCCGGGCAACCGCTTCTGGCCCTCCCTGCACCGCGCGGGTCTCACCCCGCACCTGATCGACGCCTCCCGCGGGCTGAGGGCCGAGGACGAGCAGGCACTGCGCGAGCGCGGCATCGGCATCACGAACCTGATCGGCCGGGCCACCGCGCGCGCCGACGAGCTCGGCCGGGCAGAGCTGCGCGAGGCCGGTGAGGTGCTCGGCCGCCGTGCCGCCGAGCTGCGGCCGGCCCTGGTGGCCATCGCCGGGATCACGGCCTTCCGCGCCGCGTTCACGGTGCCGCGGGCGCAGCTGGGCCCGCAGGAGACCGCAGGTCTGGCCGGGTGGCCGGCGGAGGTGGCGCTGTGGGTGGTGCCCCAGCCCAGCGGCCTGAACGCTCACGCGACCGTGGAATCGCTGGCGGCGACCTGGCGGGACGTCGCCCGCCGCGCGGGAGTCCCGCTCGAGGATCCGCACGACCAGTGACACCCAGTTGCACGCAACACTGCTGTTGCGTATTTTGATGAGGCAAGCCTTAGCTGTTCTTCTCCGGGCCGTGTCATGCCCGACCGGCGCCCGCCTCCGCGCGCGGCCACTGACGAAAGGCCTCTCATGACCCGTCTGTCCCGCCGCGCATTCGCCGGTTCCGCCGCCGTCCTGGCCGCCGCCCTCGCCGGCTGCTCCTCCTCCGGCCAGGCCGAGGAGGGCGGCTCCTCCGACGCCGGTGGAGGTGGCGAGATCACGATCGAGCACGCCTTCGGGACCACGGCCATCCCGGCGGCCCCCGAGGTCATCACCACCGTGGCGTGGGCCAACCACGAGGTGCCGCTGGCCCTCGGCGTGGTGCCCGCGGGGATGGCCGCGGCCAACTTCGGTGACGACGACGGGGACGGGGTCCTCCCCTGGGTCGCCGAGAAGCTCGAGGAGCTGGGGGCCGAGACCCCGGAGCTGTTCGACGAGTCCGACGGCATCGACTTCGAGGGCGTCGCCGACACCGCGCCCGACGTGATCCTCGCGGCCTATTCGGGCCTGACCCAGGAGGACTACGACACCCTCACCGCGATCGCCCCGACCGTGCCGTTCCCGGAGATCGCCTGGGGCACGCCCTGGCGCGAGATGATCACCGTCAATTCCACCGCGATGGGGATGGCCTCCGAGGGCGAGGCGCTGATCGCCGAGCTGGAGACCGAGATCGAGGACGCCGCCGCCGGGCACCCCGCGATCGCCGGCAAGAACGCCATGTTCCTGACCCACGTGGACACCACCGACCTCTCCGAGGTCAGCTTCTACACGGCCCACGACACCCGCACGATGTTCTTCGAGGATCTCGGGATGGCGATCGCCCCCAGCGTGGTCGCCGCCTCCCAGGACGCCACGGAGTTCTCCGCGACGATCAGCGCCGAGCAGGCCGACGTGTTCCACGACGTCGACATCATCGTGACCTACGGCGACGAGACCCTGATCGAGGCCCTCGAGGCCGACCCGCTGCTCTCCCAGATCCCCGCCGTCCGCAACGGTGCCGTGGTGAACCTGCCCAGCGACAGCCCGCTGGGCACCGCGGCGAACCCCACCCCGCTGGCGATCTCCTACATCCTCGAGGACTACCTGGCCGAGCTGGACCGCGCCGTCTCGTGACCGCGACCGCCCCGAGCTCGGCCCCGGCCACAGCAGGCACCGCCGCCACGCTGCGGCGGTCGGCGCGCACGCGCACCCTCTGGCTGCTGGTCACGCTCGCGGTGCTGACGGCACTGATGGCGCTCTCGGTCACCATCGGCTCGCGCGAGGTCGGTGCGGCCGACATCCTCGCGGCTCTCGGCGGATCGACCGATGGATTCGGGCCGGCCGCGGTCGCCACGCGCATCCCCGCACGCTGCTCGCCATCGCCGCGGGCGCCGCGCTCGGCGTCTCCGGTGCCGTGATGCAGGGCGTGACCCGCAACCCGCTCGCCGACCCCGGCATCCTGGGGATCAACACCGGTGCGTCGCTGGCCGTGGTGATCGGCATCGCCCACTTCGGCCTCACCGCCGCCTCGAGCTACATCTGGGTGGCGATCGTCGGCGCCGGCGCCACCGCGGTGCTCGTCCACACGCTCGGCTCGCTCGGCCGGGGCGGAGCCACCCCCCTGAAGCTCGCCCTCGCCGGGGCGGCCACCGGCGCGGCGCTGACCTCCTTCATCAGCGCTGTCGTGCTGCCCCGCGCCGACATCGGCGACAGCGTGCGCTCCTGGCAGATCGGCGGGGTGGGCGGCGGCACCTACGCCTCCCTGCAGCAGGTCGCCCCGTTCCTCCTCGGCGGTCTCGTGCTCAGCCTCCTGTCCGCACGGGGGCTGAACACCCTGGCGCTCGGGGACGAGCTGGCGGCCGGACTCGGCGAGCGCGTCGCTGTGACCCGGGCGGTGGCCGCGCTCGGCGCCGTCGTGCTGTGCGGAGCGGCGACCGCGGTGACCGGCCCCATCGGCTTCGTCGGCCTGGTGGTCCCTCACGCGTGCCGGCTCCTGATCGGCGTGGACCACCGCTGGCTGCTGCCCTTCAGCGCGGTGGCCGGGGCGGCCCTGCTGACGGCGGCCGACGTCCTCGGTCGCATCGTCGCACGCCCCGCCGAGCTGGACGTCGGCATCGTCACCGCTCTGCTGGGAGCGCCGGTCTTCATCGCCATCGTCCGACGCCAGAGGCTGGCCTCCCTATGAGCGCCACGCTGAGCACGCGAACGCACGCTCCGAGCAGCACCGCTGCGCCCACGACCGGCACCCTGGCACGGGTCACCGCGGCCCGGCGCCGGCGCCGCACCCGCGCCGCCGTGACCGTCATCGTCCTCGCCACGGCGATCCTGCTGGTCTTCTGCCTCTCGCTGATGGTGGGCCGGACGTTCTACACCCCCGCCGAGGTGCTGGCCGTCATCGCCGGCCAGGAGGTGCCCGGGGCGAGCTTCACCGTGGGCAGGCTGCGGCTGCCCCGCGCCGTGCTCGCGGTCCTGGCCGGGGCGTGCTTCGGTCTCGGCGGTGTCACCTTCCAGACCATGCTGCGCAACCCGCTGGCGAGCCCCGACATCATCGGCATCTCCTCGGGCGCCAGCGCCGCGGCGGCCTTCGGGATCGTGGTCCTCGGCCTGTCCGGCCCCGCGGTCTCGCTGCTGGCCATCCTCGCGGGCCTCGGCGTCGCCGTACTGATCTACCTGCTGGCCGCGCGGGGCGGCATGGCCGGGATGCGGCTGATCCTGGTGGGCATCGGAGTCGCGGCGATGCTCCAGAGCCTGACCGACTGGGTGCTCACCGGTGCCGGCCAGTGGGACCTGCAGGAGGCGCTGCGCTGGCTCACCGGCAGCCTGAACAACACCTCCTGGCAGCAGACGGTGCCGGTCCTGGTCGCGCTCGCGGTGCTGGCCCCGGTGCTCCTCTCCCGCACCGGCGATCTGCGCGCCACCCAGCTCGGGGACGACGCCGCCCAGGCCCTCGGCGTACGCGTGGGCCGCACCCGGCTGATCGTCGTGGTCGCCGCCGTGGGGCTCATCTCCTTCGCCACCGCCGCCTGCGGGCCGATCGCCTTCGTCGCGTTCCTGTCCGGTCCGATCGCCGCCCGACTGGTCGGTCCAGGCTCCTCCCCGCTCGTCCCCGCCGCTCTGGTGGGCGCACTGCTGGTGCTCGTCGCGGATCTGCTGGGCCAGTACGCCACCGGTACCCGCTACCCGGTCGGCGTGGTCACCGGCGTGCTCGGGGCCCCGTACCTGATCTTTCTCATCATCCGCGTGAACCGTCGAGGGAGCACCCTGTGACCAGTGACCACACCCTGCGCGTCCAGGAGCTGACCCTCGGCTACGGCGAGCGCACCGTCATCGAGGGACTGGACCTCTCGGTGCTGCCCGGGAAGGTCACCGCGATCGTGGGCGCGAACGCCTCGGGCAAGTCGACGCTGCTGCGCTCGATGTCCCGCCTGCTGACGCCGCGGGCGGGCCGGGTGCTGCTGGACGGCCAGCAGGTCCACCGCATGCCCGCCAAGCACCTGGCCCGCCTCCTGGGACTGCTTCCCCAAGCCCCGATCACGCCCGAGGGGATCACGGTCGCCGATCTCGTCGGCCGCGGGCGGCACCCGCACCAGGGGGTCTTCTCCCGCTGGAGCCGCGCCGACGACGACGCGGTCGCCGCCGCCCTGGACGCGACCCGCACCGCGGACCTCGCCGACCGGCCGGTCGACGAGCTCTCCGGCGGGCAGCGCCAGCGGGTGTGGATCGCGATGGCGCTGGCGCAGGAGACCGATCTGCTGCTGCTGGACGAGCCCACCACGTTCCTGGACGTCAGCCACCAGGTCGAGGTGCTGGACCTGCTGACGGATCTGAACCGGGCCCGCGGGATCACCATCGTCATGGTGCTGCACGACCTGAATCTCGCCGCGCGCTACTGCGACCAGCTGGTGATGCTCGCCTCCGGCGCCGTGCGCGCGTGCGGCCGCCCCGCCGAGGTGCTCACGGAGGACCGCGTGCAGGAGGTCTTCGGCCTGACCAACCGGGTCATCACCGATCCGGTCTCCGGGCTGCCGCTGATGGTGCCGATCGGCCGCCATCACGGTCGAGCGCTGGAATATCCGGCCGCCGATGCGCATTGACGAAGCGCCCAGACATCGCCGACGAGGAGAAGATGATGAGCACCTCCGCCGCCACCGGTGAACCGGCCGTGCACGTGCTGCACGACAACCCCGAGTGGATGCCGCCCTTCCGCCGCGCCTTCGAGGCAGAAGGCGTGCCGCTGGTGGAGTGGCCGCTGGGGCAGGGCACCCTGGACCTGGACTCCGAGCCGCCGCGCGGGGTGTTCTGGTCGCGGCTGAGCGCCTCCTCCCACACCCGCGGCGCGCCTCTGGCGAAGGACGCGGCCCGCTCGATCACCAGCTGGGCCGCCTCCCGGGGCCGGCGCGTGGTGGGCGGCCGCGACGTCGCCGACCTCGAGGTCAGCAAGGTCATCCAGCACTCCGTGCTGCGCAGCGCGGGCTTCGACGTGCCGCGCACCGTGGCCGTCCACGGCCGCGAGGGCCTCCTGGAGGCGGCCGGGAGCATCGAGGCCCCCTTCATCACCAAGCACAACCAGGGCGGCAAGGGCCTGGGCGTGCGCCGATTCGAGGACCACGCCTCCTTCGCCGCGTACGTCGAGGGCGAGGAGTTCGAGGAGGCGGCCGACGGGATCACCCTGCTGCAGGAGCTCCTGGTCGCCGCCGAGCCGGCCATCACCCGCGCCGAGTTCGTCGGCGGCGAGTTCGTCTACGCGGTCCGGGTGGACACCTCCGGCGGCGGCTTCGAGCTGTGCCCCGCCGAGGCGTGCGCCGTGCCGGAACCGGGCGTCGAGCCGGAGCCGATGTTCCGCATCCGCCCCGAGGTCACCGCCGAGGATCCCCTGATCCGCGGCTACCGGGACCTGCTGGCGCGGCACGGTATCGAGATCGCCGGCGTCGAGTACATGCGGACGGTCGACGGCCGCACCGTCACCTACGACATCAACACCAACACCAACTACAACCCGGAGGTCGAGAACGGTCTCGAGGTGCCGGCGGCCCGGCACATCGCGCGCTGGCTCGGCGGTCTGCTGCGTCAGGAGACCGGCGGCGAGCACTGACTCGGCCACCGCCTCGGGATGCCGCTTGCGGCGGCCCCCACCGCGTGGAAGGGTGGGACGACCCACGCGGTGCAACGAGGCCGAGCTGGGAGCTCGGTCCCCGCACGTCGAGCACGCAGGAGGTCACAGTGAAACTGCCCTGGCTCAAGCCGGCACTCGAACGGTCCGGTCCCTTCACCTCGGTCCACCTCGACACCACCAGGACGGATCCGCACTCCGCCGCCGAGCTCGAGACGCGCTGGTCGCAGATGCGCTCCTCGCTCGCGGCCGACGGCGCCCCGGACGACCTGCTGACACAGATCGAGGAGACGGTGCTCAGCCCGTCCCCGATCGGCGGCCGCCACGGCCGCACGATCATCGCCACCGACGACGAGATCCTCATCGACCGCGTCCTGCCCGTGCCGCCGCTGCAGGAGTCGGTGCACCGGGGCGAGTCGCCTCAGCTGCTGCCGCTGCTGCAACTGACGCCGTTCGCGGTCAGCCAGCTGCTGATCGTCGTGGATCGAGCGGGCGCTGATCTGCATCTGCGCGCCCCGGAGAACCCGTCGATCGCACAGGGGCCCAACGGGCTGGGCGCGGACGACACGGTCGAGGGCGGCCACGACGAGCTGCACAAGGCCAACCTCGGCGGCGGGACCCAGCACGGGTGGCGCGCCAACAACTACGAGGCCCGGGTCGAGGACTCCTGGGAGCGCAATGCCGACGCGGTCGCCGAGAAGGTCGACCGGATCGTGCGCGAGCACGACCCCGACATGGTGCTGCTCAGCGGCGACGTGCGCGCGATGAGCCTGTGCAAGGACGCCGTGGGCCGTGAGGTCCGGGAGCGGCTGCAGGAGGTCTCCGGCGGCACCCGCGGCGTGGCGCTGGAGCGCGACTCGTTCCGCGAGGTCGTCGCCCGCACCACCCGGGAGTTCATCGACGAGCGCCAGCGCGCGCTCTCGGAGCGGTTCCACGAGAGCCAGGCCCGCGACGGCGCCTCCGTCGGCGGTGCGCGCGAGGTGGGCCAGGCCCTGGACCGCGGTCAGGTCGAGGAGCTCATCTTCGTCTCCGGCACCGAGCCGGCCGGCATCGAGAGTCTGCTGCGCCGGGCCATCCTCACCGACGCCTCCGTCTCCGCGCTGGAGGCGGAGTTCGACGGGATCCCGGAAGGCGTCGGCGCCCTGCTGCGCTGGCGCGACGAGGCCACCCCGTCGAACCGGATCGGCAGCATGAGCGGAGACACCCAGCGCGAGGACGCGGTCGAGCCCGAGCGCGAGGAGCCCTCGCCGCGGGCCGAGGAGGAGGAGCAGCTGCGCAGCTGAGAACCGCTTGGTCCGGGCGCTCGACGCTCGGGGCGAGGACTTCCAGTATGGAGATGGACGAGTTTCCCTGAGGGAAGGAGCCGATCATGCCCGAGGCATGGAGCGAGAAGCGCGAACGGCAGTACGAGCACGTCAAGGACAGTGTGAAGGACCAGGGCCGCTCGGAGGACACGGCGGAGGAGATCGCCGCCCGCACGGTCAACAAGACGCGGGCCCAGGAAGGCGAGGCCGACGAGGCCTCGAAGACCTCCACCGCGGACAAGTCCCCGTCCGAGCGCGGCGGCGAGCGGTCCGGCCAGGGCCCCCAGGGCCGCACAAAGGACCAGCTGTACGAGGACGCCAAGCGCCAGGGCGTCGAGGGCCGCTCGAAGATGGACAAGGACGAGCTGGAGGACGCGGTCGAGGACCGCGAGTGATTCCTACCCCTCCAGCGCGACCCGCACCAGGGCCGCAGCCAGCCGGGGCCGGTCGCCGGGGTCGATGAGGGCGTCCAGTGCCGCAACGTCCTCGGGCAGCCCGGCGCGCCGGGCCCCGTCCAGTGCCTTGGCATCGAGGAACGGGCCCAGCTCCGGCCAGATGCCCTGCACCTCGCGGACGAAGATCGCAGCGCCCGTCGGCCCGATGCCCGGAAAGGCCTGCAGGAGATCCAGGACGCCCTCACGATCCTCGGCCTGCTCGCGGAGCCGGCGCAGGTCACCGCGGTACTCCTCGAGCAGCAGCTCGGCACCGTCCCCGAGCCGCGTCGCGGTGGACTCGTCATACCGGCGGTAGTGCCCACGACCGAGTGCGTCGACCCGTTGCTGCCAGCTCGCCTCACGCATCCGCTGCGGCGTGCGATACCCGGCGCGGGAGAGCTCGATCGCGGCGTCCACCGCGATGTCGGCGCTGATCCGGGTCGACAGCAGCGTGGACAGCACCAGCAGCCGGTACAGCGGCGAGGGCTTGTCCCGCAGCGTGATGCCCGCCTGCTGGGCATAGGTGGTCCCATACGTCTCCAGCAGCTCGGCGACGGTCTTCTCGTGCTCCCGTGCCATCCTTCGCTCCTCTCAGATCAGCGGCCAGGTTCAGATCAGCGGCCAGGGGAATCGCATCCCCGTCGGGTCCCCGGGCAGCTCGCCGACCGCGGTGAGCCAGCGGGCGCGTCCCTGCAGCGCTCGCACCTCCGCGGGCTCGAGCAGGTCCGCGACCTCTGCGGGCACCTCGTCGACGACATCCCACAACGACTCCAGAGTCTCGTCCTCCAACGCCTCCCCGGCGAAGTCCCAGATCACGGTGCGCAGCTTGAGATCCTCGGAGAAGCACAGCCCGTGGTCGATCGCCCACACCCGCCCGTCGGTCCCCCGCAGCACGTGACCCGCCTTGCGGTCCGCGTTGTTGGCGAGGATGTCGAAGACGGCCAGTCGCCGCAGCTGCTCCTGGACGTCCTCGCCTGCCCCGTCGGCCGAGGCCTCGAGCAGACCGAGCCCGAAGGGGTCGCCGAATCCCTCGAGCACGACAGGCAGAACGTGCCCCGTGCTGCGCGTGTACAGCGTGAAGTAGTGCTCGTCCGGGTCGTGGTGGCGGAACAGCTGGTAGGAGCCGACCCCGAAGGGTCCGTCCTCGCGGATGACCGTCGGCGGCACCAGGCCCCAGCCCAGATGCTGCGAGAGCAGGTAGGCGGCCCGCTCCCGCCGATACAGGCCGGGCGGGAAGTCGTGCAGGGGCCGCTCGCCCAGCTCGGGCTTGTACACGGCGTGCACGTCAGCGCAGGCTTCGCCCAGCCGCACCAGGAACGTCTCGTTGCTCGAGCCGACGATCCCGCCGAGCAGTTCGATCGGCTCCGTCTCGAGGGCGTGGAGCTCGTTCACTGCGCGGTGAGATCGGCCAGGGAACGAGTTCCGGAGTTGGTCAGCAGCACCACCGGGTCCCCGTGCTTCGGATACTCGATGGCCGAGACGGAGGCCGGGGAGACCGAGAGCCTCTGCATCGCATCCAGACCACCGGCGAGGGCGTGCGCGAGCAGACTGCGGATGGGATCGGCGTGGGAGAAGCACACCACCGTGCCGCCGGGGTGCTCAGTGCGCAGGCGCTCGACGAGCGAGACCATCCGGTTCTGCATGTCGGCGAAGCTCTCCCCGCCGGGAAAGGTGAACTGCGAGGGCGCGGACTGCACGGTGCGCCATTCGGGCAGCCGGGAGAGGTCGGCGAGCTTCTGCCCGGTCCACTCCCCGACGTCGCACTCCAGCAGCAGCTCCTCGTGCCTCAGGCTGAGCCCGGTGCGCTCGGCCGTGGGCGTCGCCGTCTCCACTGCCCGCTCCAACGGCGAGGTCAGCAGGGCGCTCAGCGGGCGATGCGCGTGGCGTTCGAGAAGCCGCTCGGCCACCTGCTCGGCCTGGGCGCGACCGGCGTCGGCCAGGTGCAGGCCGCTCGCCCGCCCGGGCAGCAGGGTGCCGGTGGTCGAGGTGGTCCCGTGACGCACCAGCAGGATCAGGGTGCCCGTGTGCTCGCTCATCGATCACAGAGTAGGCACGCCTCCCACACGAAGGACAGAGAGGTCTACCGTGTGGGTGTGAGCCAGAAGCCTGAGATTACCACCCTCGGCGAGCTGCGCGCCGCCGGATACACCCACCGCACCCTGCGCGAGGAGATGCGCGAGAACCTGCTGGCCGCCCTGGCCGAGGGCCGCTCCCCCTGGCCCGGCATGCACGGCTTCGAGCAGACCGTCATCCCGCAGCTCGAGCGTGCCATCATTGCCGGCCACGACGTGGTCCTGCTCGGTGAGCGCGGGCAGGGCAAGACCCGCCTGCTGCGCACCCTCGCGGGCCTGCTCGACGAATGGGTCCCCGCCGTCGGCGGCTCCGAGCTGCACGAGGACCCCTTCGACCCGATCACCGACGCGGCCCGTGAACGCCTCTCGGCCGAGGGCGAGACCCTGCCGATCGTCTGGCTGCACCGCAGCGAGCGGTACGTCGAGAAGCTCTCCACGCCCGACACCTCGGTGGCCGACATGATCGGTGACGTCGACCCGATGCGGGTCGCGGAGGGCCGCCGGCTGGGTGACCCCGAGACCATCCACTACGGGCTGGTCCCCCGCGCCAATCGCGGCATCGTGGCACTGAACGAGCTGCCCGACCTGGCCGAACGCATCCAGGTCGCGCTGCTGAACGTCATGGAGGAGCGCGACGTGCAGGTGCGCGGCTACGTGCTGCGGCTCCCGCTGGACGTGATGGTCGCCGCCTCGGCGAACCCGGAGGACTACACCAACCGCGGGCGGATCATCACCCCGCTGAAGGACCGATTCGGCGCCGAGATCCGCACCCACTACCCGCTCGAGATCGCCGACGAGATCGCCGTGACCCGCCAGGAGGCCGAGCTCGCCGCCGCGGTGCCCGACGTGCTGCTGGAGATCCTCGCCCGCTTCACCCGCAACCTGCGTGACTCCGCGGCCGTGAACCAGGCCTCCGGGGTCTCGGCCCGCTTCGCCATCGCCGCCGCGGAGACCGTCGCCGCGGCCGCCCTGCACCGCGCGACGGTGCGCGATGACGAGGCCGTGGCCCGGCCCGTCGACCTGGAGACGGCGATCGACGTTCTCGGCGGCAAGGTCGAGTTCGAATCCGGCGAGGAGGGGCGCGAACTCGAGATCCTCGAGCACCTGCTGCGCACCGCCACCGCCGAGACCGTCCGCGAGCACTTCCGCAACCTCGACCTGGGCCCGCTGGTGGAGGCCTTCGACGGGTCCCAGACCGTCACCACCGGCGACAAGGTGACGGCCACGGAATTCCTCGAGTCCCTGCCCGAGCTGTCCGCCCCGGAGGTGTACGACGAGATCGCCGAACGGCTCGGCGCGCACAGTCCCGGTGAGCGGGCCGGGGCGATCGAGCTGGCCCTGGAGGGCCTGTTCCTGGTCCGCCGCCTCTCCAAGGAGAGCGGGGCCGGGGAGACGGTCTACGGCTGAGTGCTCCTCGGCCGAGAAGGAGGATGACGCGATGCCCCGACCCCAGCGCCGCGCCCGCTACGGGCGGTTCACCGGAGGCCCCGATCCGCTCGCGCCCCCCGTCGACCTCGCCGAGGCCCTCGATGCCGTCTCCGAGGGGGTCATGGACGGCTATTCGCCCGAGAACGCCCTGCGGGAGTTCCTGCGCCGCGGCGGCCGCAGCCGTGAGGGACTCGACGAGCTCGCCGGCCGCGTCCAGCAGCGGCGGCGCGATCTGCTGAGCCGGCACCGCCTCGACGGCACGTTGCAGGAGGTCAAGAAGCTGCTGGACAAGGCGGTCCTCGCCGAGCGCGGGCAGCTGGCCCGAGACACCGAGATGGATCCCACCGACCGCACGCTGCGGGAGATGACGATCGATAACCTGCCGGCCTCCACGTCGGCCGCGGTCACCGAGCTCGCCGGCTACGACTGGGCCTCCACCGAGGGCCGGGAGACCTATCAGCAGATCCAGGAGCTGCTGGGCCGGGAGATGCTCGACCAGCGCTTCGCCGGGATGAAGCAGGCCCTCGAAGGAGCGACCGACGAGGACCGCGCGGCCATCACCGAGATGCTCCGGGACCTCGGCGACCTGTTGGAGAAGCACGCTCGCGGCGAGGACACCTCCCAGGATTTCGACGAGTTCATGGCCAAGCACGGGGATGCCTTCCCCGAGGACCCCCAGGACATCGACGAGCTGATCGACGTGCTGGCCCAGCGCTCGGCCGCCGCCGCGCGGATGCTCCGCTCGATGACGCCCGAGCAGCGCGAGGAACTGATGGCGCTGTCCGGCCAGGCCTTCGGGTCACCGGAGCTGATGGCGCAGCTGGCCCGCATGGACGGGGCTCTGCAGGCGCTGCGCCCGGGTGAGGACTGGACCGGTTCGGAGTCCTTCGACGGGGAGGAGGGGCTCGGTCTCGGCGAGGGTGCGGGCGTGATGCAGGACCTCGCCGATCTCGACAATCTCGCCGAACAGCTCTCGCAGTCCTATGCGGGCTCGAGTCTGTCGGATCTCGACATCGAAGCCCTGACCCGGCACCTGGGTCAGGACGCCGCGGTCTCGGCCCGCACGCTGCAGGAGCTCGAACAGGCCATGCGGGATTCCGGGTACCTCAGTCGCTCCGCCGACGGGACTCTGCGGCTCTCCCCCGCCGCGACGCGGAAGCTGGGCGCGTCCCTGCTGCGCGACACCGCGAGCAGACTCTCCTCCCGCACCGGGGCTCGCGAGACCCGCCAGGCCGGCGCGGCCGGCGAGCAGACCGGGGCCACGCGCCCGTGGCAGTTCGGCGATGCCGAGCCGTGGGACGTCGGCCGCTCCCTGACCAATGCGATCACCCGCACCGCCGGCGAGGGCGGCGACCCCGGTGCCGGGGTGCACCTGCAGGTCGAGGACATCGAGGTGCGGGAGACGGAGGCCCGCAGCCGGGCGGCCGTCGCACTGCTCGTGGACACCTCGTTCTCGATGGCGATGGAGGGCCGCTGGGTGCCGATGAAGCGCACCGCCCTGGCGCTGCACCACCTCATCAGCACCCGATTCCGGGGCGATGCGCTGCAGTTGGTCTCCTTCGGCCGCTACGCGCGCACCCGCGAGATCGGCGAGCTGCTGGCGCTCGAGGCGGTGCACGAGCAGGGCACCAACCTCCACCACGGGCTGATGCTCGCCGGACAGTTCTTCCGCAAGCACCCCGGCATGCAGCCCGTGCTGCTGGTGGTGACCGACGGCGAGCCCACCGCGCAGCTGCTTCCCGGCGGCGAGTCCTGGTTCTCCTACCCGCCCGAGGCCGAGACGATCACCGCCACCGTGGCGGAGCTGGACCGACTCGGCCGGGCCGGGGCCTCGACCACCTTCTTCCGGCTCGGGGACGACCCTGGCCTCACCAGGTTCCTGGCGGCGATGGCCCGACGCGTCGGCGGCACCGTCGTCGCCCCGGACCCCGAGGATCTCGGGGCGGCCGTGGTCGACGAGTTCCTCCACGCCCACCGGGACACCGGGCCTGACGACCTGCTCTGAGGTGCCCTTGCTCTCACCGTTCTCGCGGGCGTTCAGGGCTCCTGTGTAGACTCCGTGTCGGCAACGGGGGAGTATCCGCCACGCTGCGCACGTCATCACGAGAACTGACGAGGGTTCTCCGGGCGCAACGGCCCGCCGACAGGAATCGGCGGGTGGAGAGACCCGGGTCCATACAGCGACCCGGAAAGCAGGACCATGACTGTCTCCCCACTCATCTGGGCCCTCACGATCGCCGTGATCGTGGGCCTGTTGGCCTTCGACTACATCTTCCACGTGCGCAAGGCGCACATCCCCACGCTCCGCGAGGCCGCGGTCTGGTCGTCGATCTACATCGCGATCGCCGTCGTCTTCGGCCTGCTCGTACTGCTGTTCGGCGGCGGACAGGCAGGCGGCGAGTACTTCGCCGGCTACATCACCGAGAAGGCGCTCTCGGTCGACAACCTCTTCGTGTTCCTCGTGATCATGAGCAGCTTCCGCGTGCCGCGCGAGGACCAGCAGAAGGTGCTGCTGTTCGGCATCACCTTCGCGATCATCGCCCGCACCGGCCTGATCGCCGGCGGCGCCGCGATCATCGAGCACTTCGCCTGGGCGTTCTACTTCTTCGGCCTGATCCTCCTGCTGACCGCGGGCAACATGCTCAAGCCGGAGGACGAGGACAAGGACGACGCCAACAACTTCGTCGTCCGCCTCGCCAAGCGCGTGCTGCCGACCACCGACGTCTACGACGGCGACCGCCTGACCACGCAGGTGGACGGCAAGCGCGTGATGACCCCGATGCTGCTGGTCATGGTGGCCGTGGGCGGCACCGACGTGCTGTTCGCGCTCGACTCGATCCCGGCGATCTTCGGGCTGACTCAGAACACCTTCATCGTCTTCACCGCGACCGTGTTCTCGCTGCTGGGCCTGCGGCAGCTGTACTTCCTGCTCGACGGCCTGCTGGATCGCCTGGTCTACCTCTCCTACGGCCTGGCGGCGATCCTGGGCTTCATCGGCGTCAAGCTCATCCTCCACGCGCTGCATGAGAACGAGCTCGGCATCATCAATCACGGCGAGCCGGTCCCGGTTCCCGAGGTCACGACCTCGCTCTCCCTCGGGGTGATCATCACCGTCCTGACCCTCACGGTCATCGCGTCGCTGGTCTCGCGGCGCGGACGCGCACAGAACACCGTCTCCAGCGCCCGCCGCGACGCCGAAGCGTACGTGTCGATGACGTACACGTCCTTCGAGCAGGAGCGGGAGCGCGTGTACCGCCGCCTGATGGAGAACGAGGAGAAGCTGAAGAACCTGCCGGAGAAGTACCAGGACCTGGTGCACGAGGAGAAGTCCCTCAGCGAGCTGCTGGACGATGCCCACGCGATGGCCCAGAAGCGCTGGAGCGATCGTCAGGGCGGCACGCGCAGCGACGAGCACCCCGAAGGGCTGTCGACCATCGGGCCCGACGGCAAGGTCCGCAAGGACGCCGACGGGAACATCCTCGTCGAGGATCCTCGGGCAGGCTCCGCTCCGGCGGATCAGTCCCGAGACTCGGCCTCTCGTGAGGAGAACGACGGCCCCGAGGAGCGCTGACCTCCGCGCTTGATCTCCTAGGAACGTCGACCGGGGCCCCGTCGCATAGCGGCGGGGCCCGTCGACGTCCCCGGGTGATGAGGTGCCGCGACGCCGGTCTGATCCCGTCCCCTTCGCGTGACGTGCTCCACCGGGCCGGTCGGGGCTTTGATCGACACCGCCCGCTGACCGTTCCCGCCGCGCGATCCACCCGACCCGGAGCCCGACCGCCTGCGCCCTGCCACTCCGTGGCGGCGAGCTGGCCGCACCGCCGCGGTCCGGTGCGTCGGAAATGCGACGGTTCGCCATCGGAACCGGCCGCACACACCACCTTCACTAAGCCTCCTGGAGGCGCACGTCACTATCGTTGTTATAGCCCCGTGATCTGAGGAACAAAGGGCGCCTACATCACATGACGTGCGCGAACACGTGAGGGCATCTCCATTCATGCAGGTCACAGCACCGGCATCGCCGTCGCCGAATGTCATAGTCCTGAAACGCAAGAGTAAAAAAGCCGTCACCCCTCCCCCATCTCTCTTGCCTTCAGGGGGAGTGCGGGCCCTACCGTGGCCGACGTTCGAGATACGCGAGACATCCGAAAGGACGTGTTCATGCCGAAGCACAACACGCATGCCATGAGGACCCCGGCCCTGCGCCGTGGCCTGACCCGTACCGCCGTCACCCTCGCCGGTGGCGCAGTCGTCGCCACCGGCATGCTGGCCGGCGGCAGCGCAGCGAACGCCGCGGGCGGCTGGGACGACGTCGCGCAGTGCGAGTCCGGCGGCGACTGGTCCATCAACACCGGTAACGGCTACTACGGCGGCCTGCAGTTCAGCCAGCAGACCTGGGAAGGCTACGGCGGCACGCAGTACGCCCCCAGCGCCGATCAGGCCTCCAAGAGCGAGCAGATCGCCATCGGCGAGAAGGTCCTCGCGGGCCAGGGTGCCGGCGCATGGCCGAACTGCGGCGTGCACCTCAGCGGCGGCGCCGAGACCGGCGGTGCTCCCGCTGCGTCCGACGACGACGGCGAGGAGGAGAGCTCCCAGCAGGAGGACTCCCAGCAGCAGGAGTCGCAGGAGCAGGAGCAGGACTCCCAGGAGCAGCAGTCCGGCGAGCAGGAGCAGCGGGAGTCCCGCGAGGACGACAGCAGCAGCCGCGACGAGGACCGCAGCGAGCGCAAGGACGAGGAGGATTCCCAGCAGAAGCAGGAGGAGTCCGAGCAGTCCGAGTCCGAGGAGCAGCAGTCCGAGCAGGCTCAGGAGTCCGAGCAGCCGGAGCAGGCTGAGCAGCCGGAGAAGTCCGCCGGCGAGCCGGGCTCCAAGGCGACCGGTGACCTCTCCGTCGCCGGCACCCTCGAGGTCGACGGCAAGGTCGGCCCCAAGACCATCACCGCGCTCCAGGATTGGCTGGGCGTCGAGCAGACCGGTGAGATGGACGAGGAGACCACCCTCGCGCTCCAGGCGTGGGCCAACACCGAGCAGGACGGCGTGATCGGTGAGGACACCGTGGCCGGCCTGCAGCACGAGATCGGTGCCGCCCAGAACGGTTCCGACGAGATCGATGAGGACACCGCGGAGGTCCTGCAGACCTTCCTCAACCTCTACTGATCCTTCTGCGGCACGACGCCGCTGACGCGAGTTCACCGCGTATCCGACCGGCCGGGTCGTCTTCAGGGACGGCCCGGCCGTTCGTCGTCCTCGTCCGGGCATGCCCGGTGGCCCTGTTGCGGACGAACAGCCAGCAAACGGGATCCCCGTCATTCCCCGTCGAGGTCCGAGAGGTCCAGGACGAAGCGATAGCGCACGTCACCCTGTTCGAGCCGTTCCAACGCCTCGTTCACCCGCACTGAGGGCAGAAGCTCGATGTCGGCGACGACTCCGTGCTCGGTGCAGAACTTCAGCATCGCCGCCGTCTCGCGCCGGCCACCGCTGCCCGCCGAGGTGATGCGCTTGCGTCCGATGAGCAGCTCGGTGGTCTCCACGGTGAGAGGCCCGAGGTAGCCGACGTGAACGAGTGTTCCGTCCAGGGCGAGCAGCGCGAGGTAGGGCGAGAGTTCGTGCGCCACAGCCACGGTGTCGATGAGGACGTCGAACCGCGAGCGCGCCTCCGCCATTGCGGCTTCATCCGACGAGATCACCACGTCGACGGCGCCCAGGCGCCGGGCGTCCTCCGTCTTCGCTGCCGTGCGGCTGATGACGCTCACGTCGGCGCCCAGTGCGCGGGCGAGGCGCACTGCCAGGTGACCCAGCCCGCCCAGGCCGACCACTGCGACACGGACCCCCGGGCCGACCTCGAGGGCGCGCATCGGCTCCCAGACGGTGATCCCTGCGCACAGCAGTGGGGCAGCCGCCGCGGGGTCCAGCCCCTCGGGCAGGGGGTACGCGAAGTCCTCGCGGAGCACGTACTCGCGCGAATAGGCGCCCAGGGTCATCGCGCCGTCCCCGCGCTCTCGGCCGCCGTAGGTGAGCGTCGGGAACTCTCGGCAGAAGTTCTCCTGACCTGCTGTGCACATGTCGCACTCGAGGCAGGCGTCGACGATGTTGCCGACCGCGACCGCCTCGCCGACGGCACGATCCATCACCTGCGGGCCGACGGCCGTGACCACTCCGGTGAACTCGTGGCCCGGGACCAGCTGCTCCTCGGCGTGACCATGGGCGTGGACGGCGTGAAGGTCTGTGTGGCACACCCCGCAGTAGTCGACCCGGACTGCGATATCTCCTGGTCGCAGGTCGCGCCGTTCCAGGGTCGTGCGTCGCAGTCTGCCGGCCCCGTCGGCGGCCCATCCGTCGGTGGTTCTCATGTTTCTCTCCTCAGTTGCAAACAGACTGTTCGGTCTGCCGCAGCGTACGTCCACAGCGTGACAAAGTAAACCGACTGGTCTGTTGCTAGGCTGTCGTTATGACGACGAAGCATCTGACGCCGCGCGGCGCCGCCACTCGCGAGCGCATCGTGGAGGCCGCGACCCAGGAGTTCGCCCGGTACGGCATCGCCGGTGCCCGCATCGAGCGCATCGTCGAGACCGCACGCACGAACAAGGCACAGCTCTACGGCTACTTCGGGAACAAGGACGCACTCTTCGACGCGATCTTCCGCGACTCGTTGACGCACATCATGGACGCCGTCCCGCTCGAGGACTCGGACCTCGCGAACTGGGCGGTCCGCCTCTACGACGAGTATCTGCGCCGGCCGGACCTGATCCGTCTGGCCACCTGGGCCCGTCTGGAGCGCCGACCCGATGGCCACCTCGTCGAGGATGCCGAGCGCCTCGACGACCGCAAACTGGCCCACATCGCCCAGGGGCAGAACGACGGCTCTGTCCGCGACGGGGACCCGTTCGACGTGATGGCGCTGGTCATCGGCATGTCGATGGCATGGTCCCCGGTCAGCAACGTCTACGCCGCGACGGCCGACGAACCCGACGATGTCCATGCTGCCCGGCGCGCACTGCTGTACGACGCCGTTCGCGGAGCCGTCATGCGCCCGTGACGGACCGATCCTTCACGTCCCCGTCGCCCGCGCGTCACCCCCGCCTCCCACACTGGAGCCATGAGCGCGAGCACACAGGGACCTGGAGCGACCATCGAGCAGATGCGGACCTGGATCCGCCGCTGGGGCCGGCTCTATCTCGAGGACGGCAACGTCACCTCCCTCGGCATCGGCACCAAGGAGGTCGAGGGCGAGCGCACCGGCGAGGTATGCATCCAGTTCACCGTGCGGGCGAAGCTGGCGCCGGCTGAATTGGAGATGGCCCCCACCCGAGCTCTGCCCGAGGCCGTCGACATCGAGTCCGTCGAGGTGCCGACCGACGTGATCGAACGGGTCTACGTCCCCTCGTACCAGGTGGTGCCCGAGGCCTTCGACGAGGACCGCAAGGGACGCATGGACCCGTTGCGTCCCGGTGTCAGCATCTCGCACCCGACGGTCTCGGCGGGCACCGCGGGCGCCATCGTCCACGACCGGAGGACCGGAGCGCCGGTGGTCCTCTCGAACTGGCACGTGCTGCACGGTCCCGAGGGGACGATCGGGGACGAGGTGCTCCAACCCGGAACCCATGACGACAATTCCGGTGATCCGCGCAACGTCTTCGGCCGCCTGCTGCGGTCCCATCTCGGGGCGGCTGGCGACGCAGCCCTTGCCTCGCTCGACCAGCGCAGCAGCGACCCCTCGATCCTGGAACTCGACGTGGTGCCGGAGGAGATCGGCGATCCCGAGCTCGGCGATCGCGTGGTGAAGTCCGGCCGCACCACGGGCGTCAGCCACGGGGTCGTCGCGCGCATCCACACGATGGTCGCCCTCGACTACGGCGACGGCGCCGGTGAGCACAGCATCGGCGGCTTCGAGATCGAGCCGGATCCACGGCGCACCGGCCAGCAGACGGCGCTCAGCGACGGCGGGGACTCCGGGGCGGCGTGGATGCTGAAGGCCGGCAACGGCCACACCTCGTCGGTCCTCGGCGGGCTGCACTTCGCGGGCGCGGATTCGGCCGACGGGCAGGAACGTGCCCTGGCCTGCTATGCCTCGTCCGTCCGCACGGCACTGGGATTCTCCCTCTCCCCCGCCACCGCGCAGGCCGAGGCGGCCTCCCGGGCGAGCGCCCGCGGCTACGATCCCGACTTCCTCGCCGAGCCGGTGCCGTTCCCGGAGCTGGCGGCGGAGCATCGCGAGGATGCGGCCTGCGTCGACGGATCACCCGTGGTGCCGTACACGCATTTCTCGCTGGTCCAGTCGGCCTCCCGACGGTTCGCGCGGGTCGTCGCCTGGAACATCGACGGTGCACGCCTGCAACGGATCAGCCGGGACGGGATCGACTTCCGCCTCGATGACCGGCTCCCGGAGGACGCCCAGGCCGGCGAGGACCTGTACTGCGGCAACGGCCTCGATCGGGGGCACATCGCCCGCCGCGCCGATCTCACCTGGGGTGAGCGGGCCGAGGCCCGGCGCGCCAACGAGGACTCCTTCTGCTTCACCAACATCGCCCCGCAGATGGCGCGGTTCAACCAGTCCGGCCGCGGCGGTGTCTGGGGCGAGGTGGAGAACTCCCTGTTCGACCAGGTCGAGGTGCAGGATCTGCGGGTCAGCGTCGTCGGCGGCCCGGTCTTCGGCGAGCGGGACCGGGAGTACCGCGGCGTGCGCCTGCCCCAGGAGTTCTTCAAGGCCGCCTACTACATGGTCGACGACGAGCTGCGCGTGCAGGCCTTCCTGCTGGCGCAGGATCTCGGTGGGCTGGAGCGCCTGGACCTCTCCGCCTTCTCGACCTACCTGGTGGATCTCCAGGAGCTGACCTCGCGCACCGGACTGGCCTTCGCTCCGGCGGCTGCGGGGGCGCACGGGGCCCGCGCGGAGAAGCTGGAGCCGACGGTGCTGGAGTCCGCGGAGCAGATCCCGTGGTGACTCAGGTCTGCAGGTAGGTGCGGATCTCCCGGATGCGGGCCGTCCTGGCGGCGCCGGCGAAGCGGAAGACGTGGCAGAAGTCCGCGCGATCCTCACCGCGGATCAGGTAGCCGTCGCACGCGGCCCCTCGGCCGTGGTTGACGACGGTGAGGATCTCGCCGCGCTCGGCCTCGAAGGGAGGCGGCACGATCGCGGGTCCGCCGTGGGAGGCATCGGGTCCGTCGGCGCCGACGCGGACCCAGCGGGCATCGTCCGTGAGCCACTCGCGTATGGCGTCATGATCGCCCGAGGCCCAGGCCGCGGCGACGTCGGCCACGATCGCCATGCGCGGTGAGTTGCCGCAGTCCCCGGGCATCGTCATCTCCATGGCTCGCCACCCTACGGTTCGGGGCCCGGTTCGGAATACCCCTTGCGCTTGACGCGACGTCAAGCGTCACTGTGGTCCATGCACCACGGTGGAGAGAGGAGGAACCGGACATGGCCGGCAACACAGAGCAGGAGTGGTCGATGCAGGACGTCGTCCGCCGCTCCGGCACGACCAGCCGCACCCTGCGCCATTACCAGCAGGTGGGGCTCTTGACGCCCTCCCGCACCGGGCACGGCGGCCAGCGGTTCTACGACCGCGACGGGCTGCTGCGCCTGCAGCGGATCCTGGTGCTGCGCGAGCTCGGCCTCTCCCTGGCGGAGATCGGCCGCGTGCTCGAGAAGCAGGTGGACGTGGCCGACGCGCTGCGTGAGCACGTGCGGCAGCTGGAGCGTGAACGGGAGCGCCTGGCACAGGCCGTCGCGTCGGTGCGAGCGACCCTTTCGATGATCGAGACAGGAGGAGGACTCATGGCAGAGAAGATGTTCGAGGGATTCGACCATACGCAGTACAAGGATGAGGTCGAGGAGCGCTGGGGTGCGCAGGCCTATGCCGATTCCGAGGCGTGGTGGAGGTCTCTGGACGAGGCCGGGAAGCAGGCGTTCCAGGCGGAGCTGACCGACCTGATCGCCGCTTACGACGACGCCGCCCGGCGCGGGGTCGCCGTGGACAGCGAGGAGGTGCGGGCCCTGACCCGCCGGCTATACGACTGGATCAGTGCCGGCTGGGGCGGGAAGGCTCCCGACGCGGAGGCGTTCATGGGGCTCGGTGAGATGTATGTCGCCGATCCTCGATTCGCGAAGACCTTCACGCTCGAGGGCCGGGAGCTCGCGCCCTACGTGCGCGATGCGATGGCCGTCCACGCCGCGGAGGAGCTGGCGTAGACCCAGCGCACGGCGTCGCCGGCGGCCCGAGCTCTCTCGGGCCGCCGGCGACGCCGCGTCCGGGAAGGCCCGTAGAGGGCATCGGTCCTGCGCCTCACCAGCGGCGTTATCTGACCGTTATCTGAGTATTCCTGCAACACGGTGCCAGGTTTCGGGTTGTAGCGTCGCCCGGGCCGTCAACCTCAGGAGGCACAGTGAAGGTCCCCAGCACCTCGACAATCCGCAATACGCTCGCCGCCGCCTCGCTGGCGGCTGTCGTGGCCCTCGCGGGCTGCAGCGGAGATCAGGCCGCTCCGTCGGGCGCCAGCGACGGAGGCGGCCAGCAGCCCTCCGTCAGCGACGGGGGCGGCCAGCCGCCGGCTCCCAGCGACGGAGGCGGCCAGCAGGCTCAGCCCGACGTCTCGGACGTCCCGGACGTCGTCGCCGAGGTCAACGGTGAGGAGATCACCAAGGACGAGTTCGTCCAGGCCTACGAGAGCCAGTTCCAGCAGGCCTCCATGCAGCAACAGCAGCAGGGCGGCGGCGAACCGCTCGACCAGGCGAAGCTGAAGGAGCAGGTCGCCGCTCAGCTGATCGACAACCGTCTCGTGCTGCAGGCCGCCGATGATGCCGGTATCACGCCGACCGAGGACGACATCGACGCCCAGCTCGAGCAGTTCGCCGCGCAGCAAGGCGCAGGGTCGGTCGACGAGCTCGTCAAGGCCGCGGAGCAGCAGGGCATCTCCGAGGAGGATCTGCGAGCCGACGCCTCCGACAACTTCCAGCTCACCGGCTATGTCGATCAGGAGGCGGGCATCGAGGAGCCGAGCGAGGAAGAGGTCAAGAAGCAGTACGACCAGCTCGTCGAGCAGTCGAAGTCCGGCGGTCAGCAGCCCCAGTCCGGCGGCCAGCAGCAGGAGATCCCGCCCTTCGAGGACGCACGCGACAAGCTCGCCGAGGACATGCTCATGAAGCAGCGGCAGGAGGCGCTCCCGCAGATCACCGAGGACCTGCGTGAACAGGGCGAGGTGACCGTCAACCTCTGAGGGCCGGCAGCGCCCGTGTCAGACGTCCCGGCGTGTGCGCCTGCGCACGGCGGTGCGGACCGAGAGGGCGATGACCACGGCCAGCAGGACGTAGATGCCGATGGTGATGGGGCTGGAGACCAGCACCCTGGGGTCGCCGACGGACGAGAGCAGCGCATCGCGCAGTGAGCTCTCTGCCAGCGGCCCCAGCACCATGCCGATCATCAGCGGTGCCAGCGGGTAGTCGTAGCGGCGCATCACGAAGCCGAGCACGCCCACGGCCAGGAGCAGCAGCAGATCGAAGACGGCACCCGAGGTCGCGTAGATCCCGAGCCCGCAGAACAGCGTGATCCCGCCGTACAGGTAGGGCTTGGGGATCAGCAGCAGCTTCGACCACAGCTGGGCGAAGGGCAGGTTGATGATCAGCAGCACCACCATCGCCAGGAAGAAGCTGGCCAGCAGAGCCCAGACCAGCTCGGGGCTGCGATCGAACAGCAGCGGGCCGGGCTGGAGCCCGTACTGGCGGAACGCCGCCAGCATGATCGCCGCGGTGGCCGAGACCGGCAGGCCCAGTGCCAGCAGCGCACCCATCGCCATGCCGGTGGTGGCGTTGCCCGCCGCCTCGGGGGCGGCCAGGCCGCGGATCGCTCCCTTGCCGAACATGGGCACCCGACGCCGGCGGTCCAGCCTGCGCTCCGCCTCGTAGGCCAGGAAGGTGGGCACCTCGGCGCCGCCGGCGGGGACCACGCCGAACGGCAGACCGATGAGGGTGCCACGGCCCCAGGCCGGCGCGGCCTCGGCGAGCTCGTGGCGGCTGAGGAACGGCCGGCCGGCGGCGCGGATCTGCAGGTCCTCCCGGTCGCGCCGGACGCGGGAGGCCACGGAGAAGACCTCGCCGAGGGCGAGGATGCCGACGGTGACGGTGACCAGCGAGATGCCGTCGAAGAGCTGCGGCGCTCCCCCGGTGAACCGCTCCATCCCCGAGACCCCGTCGATCCCGACCAGGGTGATCCCGATGCCCAGGACCAGAGCGGCCAGCCCCTTGAGCACGTTGTCGGCGACCACCGACGAGGTGGCGACGAAGGCGAACAGGGCCAGGGCGAAGAACTCCGCGGGCCCGAAGCTGGCCGACAGCGCCACCAGCGCCGGGGAGAGGAAGACGACCAGGACCGAGGCCACCATGCCGCCGATGAACGCGCCGATGGCAGCTGTGGCCAGGGCCTGCGGGGCGCGTCCGTCGTTCGCCATCCGATGGCCCTCGAAGGTCGAGGCGATCGCGGAGGCCTGCCCCGGGGTGTTCAGCAGGATCGCCATCGTCGAGTCCCCGAAGAGACCGCCGAAGTAGACCCCGGCGAACAGGATGAACGCGGCGGTGGGATCCAGGGCGAAGGTCATCGGCAGCAGCAGCGCCACCGCCATCGAGGAGCCCATTCCCGGCAGCACGCCGACGGCGGTGCCGAGCAGGCAGCCGACGACGACCCACAGCAGGTTCATCGGGGTCAGGGCGCCGGCGAAGCCCTGCATCAGCAGATCGAGCTGCTCCATCAGAAACCGCCTCCCAGAATGCCGGAGGGAAGCACCAGGCCGAGGCCGGTGGCGAAGATCAGGTAGACGAGCGAGCTGAGGAACAGCGCCACCAGGATGTCGAACACAGGCCGGCGGGAGCCGAAGCCGTGCGCCGCGCACCAGAACAGCAGGCCACCGGCGAGGATCCAGCCCAGCCAGGGCAGCAGCAGCGCGAAGGCGAGGAAGCCGCCCGCCACCCAGGCCAGGGCGACGAAGTCCGAGTGGGTGCGGTAGCGCCGCCCGGAGGTCTCCTCGGCCGGTTCGGGGTGGCGAAGCACGCCGATGGCGAGCAGCACGGCCAGCAGCAGTCCGACCGAGCCGAGGATGACCGGCACGAACCGCGGACCGGGGAACTCGGCCTCCCCTGCCTCCAGCAGAAACGAACCGATCAGCAGGTACAGGCTGAAGGCCGCGATGATCGCCGGCATCAGCAGCGCCGAGCGGCCGTGCCAGAAGCTCCTGGTCCTCTCCATCTCGCTCATCCTCCGATCTCCTCGAACAGCCCGGCGATGCGGTCGGTCTCCTCGGCGACGTACTGCGTGAGCTCTTCGCCGCTCAGCGGCACCTCGACCCAGTAGTTGCGCTCCACGGCGTCCTGCCATTCAGGGGTGGCGACGGCTTCGTCGATCAGGGCCTCGAGCTCCGAGACCTCCTCGTCGGTCACCACGGGCGGCGCGAACAGCGCGCGCCAGTTGGTCAGGGTCACGTCGTAGCCGAGCTCGGGCAGGGTCGGGATGTCGACGCCCTCGAGGCGCTCCGGGGCGACGACGCCGAGGGCTCGGAGCCTTCCACCCTGGACCTGGGGATAGATGTCGGCGAAGCCGCCCGCGGTGGCCTGAGCGGTTCCGTTCAGGAGGGCCTGGATGGCCTCGCCCCCGCCGTCGGAGGGGATATAGGTCGACTCCGCCGGCGCGATCTCCGAGGCCAGCGCGAGGTCCGTCATCACGAGCTGGTCGAAGGAACCGCCCCCGGTCCAGGCCAGGGACGGAGGATCCTCCCGCCACGCCGTCACCAGTGACTCCAGATCCTGATGCGGGGAGTCGGCGGGCACGGCGATGAGGTCGTACTCCTCGATGACGCGGGCAATCGGGGTGACATCGGTGATCACGGACGAGGTGTCGAACTGGATCTGCGCCGCGATCTGGCCGGTGCCGCCCACCATCAGCGTGTTCGGCTGGTCCATCTGGCTGACGCTGCCCAGAGCGATGGTGCCGCCCGCACCGGGGACGTTCACCACCTGCACATTGCCCACCAGGGAGTTGGCACGCATGGTCTGCTGCATCTCGCGCTGGAAGGCGTCCCAGCCGCCGCCCGCTGCCGCGGGAGCGACCAGGGTCAGGGCGGAACGGATGTTGCTGCCGCCCGAGGCGGAGCGGATCGACTCGTAGCCGGCGGCTGCGATGACAGGGACCGCGAGGATCCCGAACCCGATGCTGAGGGCGCGGCGGCGGGTCGGGGATCCGGCCGGCGGCGGGCTGTCTGCCGCATGGGGCATGGGCACGACTCCTTCGTCATGAGGTGGCCCGACAGTCTAAACACCCTCACCACCGCCGGTGCCGTCGCGACCACGCGTCGGCTAGGGTGCCTGGCAAGAACCCCCGAAGGAGCGCCCATGTCTGTTCTCGTGGCAGGAACCGCCACTCCCGCCGGCCGGGCCGCCTACCGCTACGGGATCAGCGAGGCCCGCCGCCGCGGGGAGGACCTCGTCTACTTCCTCATGGACGGCGAGCACACTCCCTCCCCGGACCTCGGCGAAGTCGTCGAGCAGGTCGAACGGCCCGACGAGCGCGGCCACTCCGAGGCCGGCGACCTCATCGACCGGGCGGAGCGCGAGGACATCTCCGCCGTCGTGATCGGCGTGCGTCACCGCTCGGCGGTCGCCAAGCTCTTCCTCGGCTCCTTCGCCCAGCAGATCATCCTCGAGGCGAACAAGCCCGTCATCTGCATCAAGCCCTGACCCCGTCGGCGCAGACTCAGACTTCCCCCTTCGACAGCGCATCAGCCAGGTACTCCGCCTGCCGGATGGCCAGGGCGACGATGGTCAGGGTCGGATTCGCGGCCGCCCCGGTGGTGAACTGCGAGCCGTCGGAGACGAACAGGTTCGGCACGTCGTGGGCGCGGCCCCACTTGTCCACCACACCGTCCTCCGGCCGTTCGCTCATACGGCAGGTGCCGAGGTTGTGGGTGGAGGGGTACGGCGTGGTGCGGTGCGTGCTCACGGCGCCGACCGCGTTGTACAGCGTGGTCGCCGCCCCGTAGGCGTGCTTGCGCATCGCGACGTCGTTGGCGTGGTCGTCGAAGTGGACGTGGGCGGCCGGCAGTCCGTGCTGGTCGGTCACGGTCGCATTGAGGGTGACCGCGTTGGACTCCTGGGGCATGTCCTCGCCCACCAGCCAGCATCCGGCGGTGTTCTCGTAGCCGTCAAGCAGCTTGGTGAAGTCCGGTCCCCAGGCGCCGGGCTCGACGAAGCTCGCCATGAAGGCGGGGCCCAGGGAGATGGTCTGGATGTAGTAGCCGCCGGCGAACCCGCGCGCGGGGTTGTGCACGGATTCGTCGTAGATGTTCCCGGCCATGGTCTCGCCCCGGTACATACGCACCGGCTTGTCGAACTGGGCGTAGACGCTGCCGGTCATGTGGCGCATGTAGTTGCGCCCCACCTGACCGGAGGAGTTAGCGAGCCCGTCGGGGAACATCGAGGAGGAGCTGAGGTGCAGCAGCCGCGGCGTCTCGATCGAGTTCCCGGCCACGCACACGACCTTCGCCGCCTGCCGGTGGAGGTCGCCGTCCTTGTCGAGATAGATCACGGCGTTCACGCGGCCGGTGCGGTCGTGGAGGATCTGGCAGACGTGCGAGTCGGGTCGCAGATCCAGCTTCCCGGTCTCCAGGGCGCGCGGGATCTCGCGGACCATCGTCGACCACTTGGAGCCGTTCTTGTCGCCCTGGAAGTTGAAGCCGTCCTGGATGGAGGCCGGTCGGCCGTCGTACGGGGCGGCGTTGGTGCCGTAGGGCCCGGTCGCGTAGTAGCGATAGCCGAGCTTCTCCGCGCCGGCGGCCAGGACCTTGTAGTTGTTGTTCGCCGGCAGCGGCGGGCGGCCACCGCGATGGGTGGAGCCGATCGCGTCCTCGGCGCGCGTGTAGTACGGCTCGAGGTCGTCGTACGAGAGCGGCCAATCCATCAGGTTCGCCCCGTCGATGCGACCGTAGGTGCTGCGGGCCCGGAACTCGTGCGGCTTGAAACGCGGGGTCGCCCCGGACCAATGGGTGGTGGTGCCGCCGACGGCCTTGACGATCCAGGCCGGGAGGTTGGGGAAGTCCCGGGCGATGCGCCAGGAGCCCGACGTGGTGCGCGGATCTGTCCACGCCATCTGGTTGAAGGCCTCCCACTCGAGGTTCATGTAGTCCTCATTGCGCAGGTACGGGCCGGCTTCGAGGACGACGCACTCGATGCCCTGCTTCGTCAGCTCGTAGGCCAGGGTGCCGCCGCCGGCGCCGGAGCCGATGATGACGACGGTCTCGGTGTCGTGGTCGATGGTGCTCATGCCTGCTTCGTCCTTCCGTTGCCGACTCGGCCCGCCCTGGCGCGACTCTGCCCGGCGGGCACCGCGGCACCGCGGGTGCTGCTGGTGCTGGCGGCCGTGGGCAGATCGGAGACGACCTCCTCGAGGGGCTCGCCGTCGTACTCCTCGATCCGGGGATCAGGCAGCCAGTCGAGGTCGTCGAATCCGCGGTCGATGTAGCCGCCCTGGTCGAAGGACGGCCCTTCGTAGCCCAGCGCCTCCCATACCTCCTCGTCCTCGTAGAGGGTGACCACGCTGGTCTGACGCACGAACCCGAAGTAGGTGGTGTGCTGGATCCTCCCCAGCAGCGGCAGTGCCTGCTGCGGCGTGAGCTCGTGGAAGATCCCGCCGGCAAGTCCCTGCAGGGAGTCCAGACCCTGGGCGAGCTTGACCCGCATCCAGGTGCTCTCCTCCGCTTGCTTCCGCACCACCGCGGCGGTGCGCTCGTAGGCCGCGTCGGGGACCCGCTCGTGCGGGAACGCGGCTTTGATCAGGGCGACCAGTGTGCGGTCGGCTTCCTGTGTCCCTTCGACGTCGTTGACGGCCTCGCTGCTGCGCGATGCGCTCATGACATCTCCTTCCCACTGCGTCGTCGTCAGTGATGTGGAGCACAACCTAGGAACGGCCCCCAGCCGCGGCAACTCCGCTTATCGCGGGGCGAGAACGAGAACGGGGATCAGCCGTGGTGGGTGCCGAGGCGGTAGGCCCGGCCGGCGCGCGAGGCGCAGGCACGCACCCGGTCCTCGACGTGCCGGGTGCGGCCCTCGTACGCCGCGACGGGCGCCGAGACCGCGACGGACCCGATGAGCATGCCGTCGTCGGCCTTGATCGAGGCGGCGAGGCAGTCCGTCCCCGTCTGGAACTCCTGGTGCTCCCAGGCGATGCCCCGCGCGGAGATCTCCTCCAGGTGCCGGCGCAGCAGCTCGGGGTCGGTGATCGTGCGATTGGTGTGGGCGCGCAGCTCGCGATCGGCGAGGTAGGCGTCGCGCTCCTCGAGCGTGAGGGCGCTGAGCCCCACCTTCCCGAAGGCGGTGGAGTGCGGGCTCTCATGGAAGCCGAATCCCATGGGACTCAGCCGCGGGTGCTGCGGGGAGTCCGCGACGAAGACGACGACGAAGTCCGTGCCCCGGTGGATCGCGAGATAGGCGGCCATTCCCAGGTCGCGGTGCATCGCGCAGACCTCCTCGCGCACCGCGCGCGGAATGCCGAGATCCTCGTGGAGGCCGACGGCGAGGCGGTGCAGCTGGTAGCCCAGGGCGAACCGCCTCTCATCCCTGAGGTGGACGAGGTACTCCTCACGGATCAGCTCCTGGGCGATCCGGTACACCGTCGGCAGCGGGATCGACGTGGCGTCGGCGATGGTGCGTGCCGAGCTGCTGCCGTGCTGGGCGACGGCCTCGAGCACGGCGAGCGCCCTGGCGATCTGTCCGGCCGGGGCCTCGTCGTCCCGGTCCTTCATCAGGGTCATCCTGCCTCCTTGCGATCGACCCCCATTGTGCTCTTCTTGTCCTGCGAGAATCGCTCTATCGCACGCCTCGCCCGCCGGGCAGGCTGTTCGCATCACCGATCCGGAAAGGACCCGACATGATCCTGATCAACGTCAAGTTCCCTGTGAAGCCCGAGTTCGCCGACCAGTGGCCCGAGCTCTCGCGGGAGTTCACCGAGGCGACGCTGGCCGAGCCGGGCAACAAGTGGTTCGAGTGGTCTCGCAGCGTGAAGGACCCCAACACCTATGTGCTGATCGAGGCCTTCACCGACGACGGCGCCGAACCGCACGTGAACTCCCCGCATTTCCAGAAGATGCAGGAGGAGTTCCCGCAGTACCTCTCCGCGACCCCGCAGATCATCTCCCAGCAGGTCGAGGTCGAGGGCTGGGGCCCGATGGGCGAGCTCACGGTGGACTGACTCGACTGAGCCGGCTGAAGCAGGGCAGGACGACGACGGGGCGCGGTGGATGACCACCGCGCCCCGTCCCGTCGTGAGGGCTCAGCCCGGGCGCCCGCCCTGGAGCCGGTCGATGTGCTCGGAGGCCTCGGCCTTGGTGAGGTTCGCCGGGAGCTCCTCCCCCGCCTGCTTGGCGAGCGTGTCGAGGTAGGACTTCTGGGCCTCGGTCATCGGGTCGTCCCCGCTGACCCACTCCTCGGGGTCGCGCTGCAGCGCGGGGTCGCTCTGGCCATCGCCTGTCGCGCCGAGGGTCTCCTGGCCGCGGTCGTCCGCCGCACGGGAGGGATCATCAGGCGTCGGATCGGTCATCGGGAGCCTCCTGGAATGACGGCCGCCGGATCGGGCCGGCGGGGTCCTGATCGTGGTGACAGTTTAGTGCGCGCACTGCGCCCCGCCGCGGATCGGGCGCGTCCTCGTCCGTTCGGTCGGCTCATGGTCGTGCTCGGTCACCCGGGTGGCGCCGCGGAAGGTTCTCGTGCGGCGAGAACCTTCGTTGCCGTCGGGGCCAGGCGTTGCTGTGCTGTCGCTGCGGCGCCGCTCGGCATCGCCGGAACTCTCGATGAGGAGAAGAACCATGAGCACCACGCAAAGCGGCACCGACGATCTGTCGACCATCGAGGCGGCGCGGCGCAGGGCCCCCGAGGGCCAGCGGGTCGCCGTCGTCACCGGAGCGGCCCGCGGCATCGGCGAAGGGATCGCCCGGCGCCTGGGGCGAGACGGCCTGCACGTCGTGGTGGCGGATCTGCCGACCATGCAGGAGGGCATCGACTCCACGGTGGAGGCGATCACCGCGGCGGGCGGGACGGCCACGGGCACGGACGTGGACGTCACGGACGAGGCCTCGGTCGAGCGCCTGGTCGCCTCTGCCGTCGAGGCCGGCGGCCACCTGGACGTGTTCGTCGCCAACGCCGGCATCGCCCAGGTCCAGGAGCTGATCGACTACGACGCCGCGGATTTCCAGAAGATCGTGGACGTGAACATCACCGGAGTGTTCAACTCCTACCGTCAGGCGGCCCGGCAGATGGTCGCCCAGGGTCATGGCGGCAAGATCATCGGCGCCGCCTCGATCGTCGCCTTCCGCCCCTTCGCGCTGCTGGGGCCCTACTCGGCCACGAAGTGGGCGGTCCGCGGGCTGACCCAGGCCGCTGCGATGGAGTGGGCCGAGCACGCGATCACGGTGAACGCCTACGGTCCCGGCATCGTCGGCACCACGATGTGGGATCTCATCGACGAGAAGCTGGCAGCCAAGAACGGCCAGCAGCGGGGTGAGGCCCTGGCCGAGAACGCCCGCTCGATCCACCTCGGACGGGTCTCGGTCCCGGACGATGTGGCCCGCATGGTCTCCTACCTCGCGAGCGAGGACTCGGACTACGTCACCGGTCAGACGATGCTGGTCGACGGCGGGATCCAGTTCAGCTGAGACCCGATGGAGTCAGCGCTGCCACGCCGTCCCGGGCGGCTCGGGCAGGTGCGTCGGCGAGTAGTCGAGCAGTTGCAGTCCGCCGGCGAAGGTGCGCGCCTCCCGCAGATCAAGACGGAAGTCCTCGAACTGCTCCCAGATGCGCTCGAGGCCGGTACGGCCCGTGATCACCGGGAACAGGATGACGCGGAATCGGTCCACCACGCCCGCCCGCAGCAGCGAATGCGCGAGACGGATGCTGCCGATGGTGGTCAGCGGCTTGCTCGAGGTGCGTTTGAGGTCCCTGACCCCCTGGATGGCATCAGTGCTGATCAGCGTGGTGCTCGGCCAGGAGAGCGGCTCCTCCAGGGTGGCGGAGAAGACCACTTTGTCCGTGGCGGTCATCTGCTCGAAGCTGGCCTTCTCCTCCGCGGAGACGTCGATCTGCGCGGCCTCGACCGCCATCTGCGACATCAGCCGGTAGGTGGTCGCGCCCATCAGCACGAGGCGCTCGGGTTCCTGCGCGAGCCATTCGAGGTACTCGGGGCTCTCCAGTCCCCACCACCCCGGCCACCCCTCGGCGGCGGCGCAGCCGTCCAGAGAGAGGATGAAATCGACGATCAGTTCCTGTTCTGCCTGCGGAGTCTGTGCGTCGGCCATGACCGGTCCTCGTCATCGAGCGCTGCGCTGGGGGCGCGTGCGCGGTGCGTCCACGCTAGTGCCTGAAGGTCACCTCGACCAGGCCCACGCCGTCACAGGGCGCGCTTGAGACCGGCGTGGGTCGCCTCGTAGCCGAGCCGCGCATAGAACTCGCGGGCGCCGGTGCGCTCGAGGTCCGTGGTGAGCTGGGCCAGGGATGCGCCGCGGGTGCGCCCGTGGGCATGGGCCCACTCGAACATCGCCCTGCCCAGGCCGCGGGAGCGTTCGGAGAGTGCCACGCGCACCGCCTCGATCTGCAAGCGGGTGGCGCCGCGACGCGAGAGACCGGGCAGGATCGTCAGCTGCATCGTGCCCACCACGGTCCCGCCCTCGTCGCGCACCACAGCCAGATAGTGCGCACGATCGTGGGCGATCTGGTCGAACGCGGCCTCGTACTCCTCGAGGTCCCCGGCCTCGCGGGTGCGGCCGATGTCGTCGTCGGCCAGCAGGTCCCGGATCGCCGGGAGGTCTCCTCGCTCGGCCCGCTGGAGGCGATAGGTCCTCTGCCCGCACCGCAGCACGTCCCCGGCGGAGGATCGTGCTCGCTGCTGCATCCGGGCGACCAGCGCGTCGAGCCAGGCGCCCACCCCGGCACGGGCCTCGCCGGTGTCCGGGTAGCGGCAGCGCAGATGCACTCCCGCCTCGTCGAGGATGAACCAGAGCATCACCCCGTCGGGGCGGGTCGCGGCGCTGACGTACTGGGCCTGCAGGCCGACGTCGTCGATGCGCACGGGCAGCCGCCGCAGGTCCAGCCAGGAGATCGCGAACATGCCCGGGGCCTCCGGCATGCCTCCCCAGGGAGCGAGGACCTTCTCGAGCGGCCACGATCCGAGGCGGATCGCCTCCTTGACAGCGGCCGCGGCGGCGGCCGGCGCCGGGTCCCCGGATTCCAGCACGGAATTGGTGATGAACCAGCCCACCGAGTCGTGCCAGGTGGTGTCGTACCGGCTGTGGACCGGGAACACGGCGCGCAGCGGGACCCCTGCCAGCTCGCGGGTCACCTCGGTCATCAGGGAGACCGCCAGCGCGAGGGTGGAGACCCCGTCGGAGCGGGCCTGCGCGGAGAGGGCGGCGGTATCGTCCACGTCCAGGACGTCACGGACCTCCACCCGCTCGGGCTGCGGCCCGGCCTCCCCCAGCGGCAGCGGGAAACGAGGCATGACGTCCCCGCCCGCGGCGATGATCTCCCGCCAGCGGCGCTGGACATCCTCGGGAGCGTCGCGGCCGCGCAGGATCCGGGTGTGCTCGGCGAAGGTCGGGACCCAGCCGGGGAAGAGCTCGCGGCCGGCGCCGACGTCCGCCAGGGCGGTGAGCAGGTCGCGGGCGAGCACGAGCATGGACCACATATCCACGTGGGCGTGATCCGCGGCCAGCACGAGCGTGGGGCCCTGGGCGGTGTCGATCATGCACAGCCGGTGGGCGGGGCGCGCCAGGGACACGCAGTGCTCATCGAGCACCTCGCGGAGCACTTCGTGCATGGAACGACCGGGGCCGACGGGATGATCGACCCAGCGGCCGGGCCCGACCTCGATGCTCCTGAGCCGCACTCCTGCATGCTCGGTCTCGTCGGTCTCGTCGAACACAGTGCGCAGCGTGCCGTGGCGGGCGATCACGCCCAGCCACGCGGCACCGAGCTGATCGGGGTCGACCCGGCTGGGCAGGGTCAGCGAGATGGCCATCCACGAGCCCGGCCGGTTGCCGGCGGCCACGTGGCGGCGCTGATCGAAGGAGACCGGCAGCTCGGCGCCAGGGGCGGACGTCTCCACCTCGTAGCTGCGCAGAGCACCGAACGGGAGCCGCAGATGGGCGACGTGGGTGAGCCGCATGGCGGTAATCTAACCGGCACCCGTCTCGCCACCGACCCGGAGGTCCCGTTGTCACCATTCCGTGTCCGAGGGGCCGAGCTCGCCTGTGAGTACAGCGACGAGGGCGGGCATCCGGTGGTCCAGCTGCACGGGCTGACCTCGAGCCGTGCTCGGGACCGACTGCTCGATCTGGATCTCGGTCGGGGCCAGTCCGGGACCCGCCTGCTGCGCTATGACGCGCGCGGCCACGGCCGCTCCACCGGGTGCCCACTGCCGGAGGACTACCGCTGGAGCCGGCTGGCCGAGGACCTGCTGGCGCTGGTGGAGGCCTACTTCCCCGGGGAGGCGGTGCACGGCGTCGGACCGTCGATGGGATGCGGCACCCTGCTGCACGCGGCAGTGCGGGAACCGGACCGGTTCGACGGACTGACTCTGCTGCTGCCGCCGACGGCGTGGGAGACCCGCGCCGCGCAGGCGAGGGACTACGAACGACTGGCAGCATTCGTCGAGCGCCATGGCGCCGAACGCCTCGCCGGTGCCGGCGCGAGCCTGCACGCGCTGCCTCCGGCCGCGGCGAGCCATCCTCCGGCGACCCCGGACGTCGCCGAACGGCTGCTCCCGGCGGCCTACCGAGGGGCTGCGCTCAGTGACCTGCCCTCCCGGCAGGAGCTCGCGGGCCTCCGGCTGCCGGTGTCGATCCTGGCGTGGACCGGGGACGGAGGCCATCCCGTCTCCACTGCGCTCTCACTCGCACGGGTGCTGCCGCGGGCCCGGCTCCGGATCGCCGAGCGACCCGAGCAGGTGGCGGCATGGCCCGAGGTGCTGCGCGAGGACGTCGGTCGCGACTGAGCGGGGCCGCTCGGCCGCCCGGGCGCCGCTGGGCGCCGAGCCGATTCCGGAGAGTTGCGCGAAGGCACGGAATTCGTGTGCCCCGCGCGGTCTTCGCGAACGTCGAGAATTCTCGCGCCGGCCCCTCGCGAGCATTCACGATTCCGGCGGTCCGCGGCCCTGCGGCCGGCGGCACGACCCCGGTCGGCTCCGTACGCACCTGCGATGGGACCCTGGACAGCGACGGGAACACGCGCGAGACTGATCTGCACCTGCCCCGGCGTGGCATTCCGCACCCGAGAAATCGTCATCTGATGGGTGGATCACGGACTGTGCACCGATAGTGGCCCGCGGAGCGGAGATCACCTTAGTGTCGTGCGTCGGCCGAACCCGCCGGAACGAAGAATTCCCGGCGCCGGCCGATGCACCGTCGGACCCCTCGCTCGTCGATCGAAAGGACCGTGATGGCCCAGGCCGCCCAGAGCCACCCGCCCACGTCAGCTCCCGGACCCGGGAGGGACCCCGGTGGGGAGGACGGCGGCCCCGCGACCCGCACGGCGGGCTCCCACTCCCCCGTGAACTGGCCGGTGTTCATCGGCACCTCGGTGCTCATCGTGGCGTTCGTGCTGTTCGCCGCGATCTGGCCGGGCACCGCCGAGACGGTCATCTTCGGCTCCATGGGCTGGGTGGCGACGAACTTCGGCTGGTACTACGTGCTCACGGCCGCCCTCGTGGTGGTGTTCGTCGTGATCGTGGCAGCCTCCAAGGTGGGCCAGACCCGGCTGGGTCCGGACCATTCGCAGCCGAAGTACAACATGTTCACGTGGGCCGCGATGCTGTTCGCCGCGGGGATCGGCGTGGACCTGATGTTCTTCGGCATCTCTGGTCCGGCGACGAACTACCTGACCCCGCCGGACGTCCCCGCCGGCTCCGCCGAGGCCGCGCGGATGGCCCCGATCTGGACGATCTTCCACTACGGCATCCCGGGCTGGGCGATGTACGCCCTGATGGGCATGGCTTTCGGCCTGTTCGCCTACCGGTATCACCTGCCGCTGAGCATCCGTTCCGCTCTCGCCCCGATCTTCGGCCGCCGCATCCACGGCGCCGTGGGGCACGCGGCCGAGATCGCCTCGACGATCGGCACCATCTTCGGCATCTCGGTCTCCCTCGGCATCGGCGTGGTGTTCTTGAACTTCGGGCTCTCCGCGCTGTTCGGGATCCCCAATTCGATCGCGGTGCAGATCGCTCTGATGGCGCTGGCCGTGTTCATCACCATCGCCTCGACCGTCTCGGGTGTGGACAAGGGCATCCGCCGCCTGGCGGAGCTGAACGTCTACCTCGCGATCGCCCTGATGCTGTGGGTGCTGATCACCGGTGAGACCCACCAGCTGCTCAACGCCCTGGTCCAGAACATCGGCGACTTCTTCTCCCGCTTCCCCTCGATGCTGATGACCACCTTCGCCTACAGCGACGGGGCCGAGGGCTATCCCGCGGATCAGTGGATGGCGGACTGGACGCTGTTCTTCTGGGCCTGGTGGATCGCCTGGGCGCCGTTCGTCAGCCTGTTCCTGGCGCGCATCTCCCGCGGCCGCACCCTGCGCGAGTTCATCGTCGGCGTGCTGCTGATCCCCTTCTCGTTCATCCTGCTGTGGGTCTCGATCTTCGGCAACGCCGCGCTGGGCTTCTTCGGGGACCAGGAGTTCCTGGATCTCGCGGTCAATCAGCCCGAATCCGGCTTCTTCAACCTGCTGGAGCAGTACCCGGGGTCGCTGTTCACCGTGTCCCTGGCTCTGCTGACCGGCCTGTTCTTCTATGTCACCTCGGCCGACTCCGGCTCGCTGGTGATGGCGAACATGACCTCGAAGGCCTCCAGCACCGACTCGGACGGCCCGCCGTGGCTGCGGATCGTGTGGGCCGTGATCACCGGCGCCCTGACCGTGGTCATGCTGTTCATCGACGGCGTGTACACGCTGCAGGCTGCGACCGTGATGGTGGGACTGCCGCTGTCGATCATGGTGTACCTGGTGATGTTCAGCCTGTGGAAGGTGCTGAGGACCGAGCGGATGAACCTCGAGTCGCGCCAGGCGGCACTGCCCGCGCTGCTGACCAGCCGGGTGCGCGAGGGCGGCGAACGCGGAACCTGGCGGGACCGGCTGCGCCACCGCATGTCCTACGCCTCCGCCGAGCAGGCCACGGACTTCGTCGAGACGGTCGCCACGCCCGCCGTGGAGGAGGTCGCCGCGGAGCTGAGCGAACTGGGCTGCGAGGTCACCTGCCACCGCGGGTCCCACCCGGACAGCTCCATCCCCTTCGTCGACCTGGTCGTCTCCTTCCCCGAGGGGGAGGACTTCAAGTACCAGACCTACCCCGTGGCCTACTCCGTCCCGAACTTCGCGGCCAACCTGGCCGCCGTGAAGGACACCTACTACCGCATCGAGATCTTCTCGGCGCTGGGGTCGCGGGGACGCGACATCATGGGGTACACGAAGGATCAGGTCATCGCCGATGTCCTGGACGCCTACGACGCCCACATCATGTATCTGACCATGAGCCGGCAGATCGGCACCGTGACCGGAGCGGTCCCGGTGACCGCTCCGGACGAATGGGTCGACACCGACCAGCTCGACGACCCCGCCCCAACGACCGCTGCGCCCGACCGGACGGGCCCGGCCCCCCGCACCACCCGCGACGGAGGAGAATGAGCGTCATGACTGACCAGATCGCCACCCTGTACATCGACGGCCAGTGGGTCCCCTCCTCGTCCGGAGAGACCCGCACCGTGACCTGCCCGGCCGATCAGAGCGAGGTCGGAGTGGTCAGTGAGGCCACCGCCGAGGACGTCGCGCGGGCCATCCTCGCGGCCCGGGCCGCCTTCGAGTCCCGCGTCTGGGCCGACAAGCCGGCCTCCGAGCGCGGGGACTTCCTGCTGCAGGTCGCCGATGCGCTGGCGGCCCGCAAGGACGAATTCGCCCGCGCCGAGGCGCTCGACACCGGCAAGCGACTGGTCGAGGCCGAAGGCGACATGGACGACATCACCGCCTGCTTCCGCTACTTCGGCAAGATCGCCGATCAGAACCCCGGGCGCCTCGTCGACGCCGGTGACGGCAGCGTCATCTCCCGCGTCGTCCACGAGCCCGTCGGCGTGTGCGGGATGATCACGCCCTGGAACTTCCCCCTGCTGCAGGCCTCGTGGAAGATCGCCCCGGCACTGGCCGCGGGCAACTCCTTCATCATCAAGCCGGCCGAGCTCACTCCGCACACCACGATCCTCATCCTGGACGTGCTGGACAAGCTCGGGCTGCCCGCCGGGGTCGCCAACCTCGTGCTCGGCGCCGGTGGCGTGGTCGGCGCTCCCCTGTCCTCCCATCCGGAGATCGACCTGATCTCCTTCACCGGCGGCCTGGTCACCGGCCGCAAGATCGCCGAGTCCGCGGCGAGCGACATCAAGAAGGTCGCCCTCGAGCTCGGCGGCAAGAACCCCAACGTGGTCTTCGCCGACGCCGACTACGAGGCGGCGCTGGACAATGCGCTGAACGCCGGGTTCCTCGACTCGGGCCTGGTCTGCTCCGCGGGCACGCGCCTGATCGTCCAGGACACCATCGCCGAGCAGTTCGTCGACGACCTCGTCGCCCGCGCCGAGGGCATCGTCATGGGCGGTCCGCTCGACGAGGATGCGGAGACCGGCCCGCTGGTCTCCGCCGAGCACCGTGACAAGGTCACCGACTACGTCAATCGCGGCGTCGAGGCCGGCGCCCGGCTGCGCACCGGCGGGAACTGGGGCGGCCCCGAGCACGAGCAGGGCTTCTTCTACGCCCCGACCGTCCTGGATCAGTGCACCGCCGAGAACCCGGCCGTGGTCGAGGAGGGCTTCGGCCCCGTGATCACGGTGGAGACCTTCTCCACGGAGGAGGAGGCGATCGAGATCGCCAACCACACCGAGTACGGCCTGGCCGGCGCGGTGTGGACATCGAACTCCGGCACCGCCAATCGGGTCTCGCGGCGTCTGCGCCACGGCACCATCTGGATCAACGACTTCCACCCCTACCTGCCGCAGGCGGAGTGGGGCGGCTTCAAGCGCTCCGGCATCGGCCGCGAGCTCGGCCCGAGCGGACTCGAGGAGTACACCGAGGCCAAGCACATCTACGAGAACACCGAGCCCGCGGTCTCCGGCTGGTTCCCGCGCAAAGGCTGATCGACGTACTGCGAGCTTGCGAGCGGTAGGAGACCAGCCCAGCAAGCTCAGCTGATCGACGTACTGCGAGCTTGCGAGCGGTAGGAGACCAGCCCAGCAAGCTCAGCTGATCGACGTACTGCGAGCTTGCCAGCGGTAGGAGACCAGCCCGGCGCGCTCAGCTGATCGACCCTCATTCTCACGGAACGACAGGAAGAAGACACGATGTCCGACCAGGACCTTCCCTCCGAGAACCCCGTCACCGAATATGACTACATCGTGGTCGGCGGCGGGTCCGCCGGCGCTGTGGTCGCCTCGCGGCTCAGCGAGGACCCCAGCCTCGAGGTCGCACTCCTCGAAGCCGGTGACAACGACCTCGACCACGCCGAGGTGCTGGACCTCCAGCGCTGGCCCGAGCTGCTCGAATCCGGGCTCGACTGGGACTACCCGATCGAGCCGCAGGAGCACGGCAACTCCTTCATGCGCCATGCGCGCGCGAAGGTCCTGGGCGGGTGCTCCTCCCACAACTCCTGCATCGCCTTCTACCCCCCGGCCGAGGACATGGACCTGTGGGAGAAGCTGGGCGCCGACGGCTGGAACGCCGAGGCGATCCTGCCGCTGATCAAGCGATTGGAGACCAACAGCTCCCGCAGCGGCGAGGGGCACGGCACCGACGGTCCGGTCCACCTCATGGACGTTCCCCCGGAGGATCCGCTGGGGGCCGCACTGCTGGAGGCGTGCGAGCAGGCCGGCATCCCCACGGCGACCTTCAACGACTTCGAGACCGTGGTCAACGGGGCGAACTGGTTCCAGGTCAACCGCAGGGCCGACGGCAACCGGTCGTCGTCCTCGGTGTCCTACCTGCACCCGGTCATGGAGCGGGAGAACCTGCACATCCTCACCGGTCATCACGTGGCACAGGTGCTCTTCGACGCCGACCAGCGGGCCACCGGGGTCGAGTACGTCGACAACGCCTTCGGCCGCTCCTCGGTGATGCACGCACGCCGCGAGGTGGTCCTCTCCGCCGGCGCGATCGACTCCCCGAAGCTGCTGATGCTCTCGGGCATCGGCCCGGCCGATCATCTGCGCGAGCTCGGCATCGAGGTGCGCGTGGACTCCCCCGGCGTCGGCTCGAACCTCCAGGACCACCCGGAAGCCGTGATCTCGTGGGAGTCCACGCAGAAGATGACGCGCGATACGACCCAGTGGTGGGAGATCGGGATCTTCACGCCCACCCAGGAGGGGCTGGACCTGCCGGATCTGATGATGCACTACGGCTCGGTGCCCTTCGACATGCACACCCGCCGGCAGGGCTACCCCACCTCCCCGGAGTCCTTCGCGCTGACTCCGAACATCACCCATGCCCGCTCCCGCGGCACGGTGCGGCTGCGCTCGATCGACTACCGGGACAAGCCCAAGGTCGACCCGCGCTACTTCACCGACGAGGACGGCCACGACATGGCCGTCGCCGTGGCCGGTATCCGCAAGGCCCGGGAGATCGTCTCCCAGCCCGGCATGGACGCCTTCCGCGGCCGCGAGCTCTACCCCGGTGAGGACGTCCAGAGCGACGAGGAGATCGCCGACTACGTCTCCCGCACCCACAACACCGTCTATCACCCGGCCGGCTCCTGCCGGATGGGCTCGGCCGACGACGACTCCTCACCGCTGGATCCGCAGCTGCGGGTCAAGGGCGTCACGGGGCTGCGCGTGGTCGACGGCTCGGTGATGCCTCAGCTGGTCGCGGTGAACCCCAACATCACCACGATGCTGATCGGTGAGCGCGCCGCGGACCTGATCCGGAGCGCACAGGGCGCCTGACCCCCGCTCCCTCTCTCCCCGGGAGAACAGCGCAACGAACGAGATCCGCGACTTGTAGGGAATGGCTCGCTCATTCCCTACAAGTCGCGGATCTCGCTGGTCCGTCGGGCGTGCGCTGGTCCGTCGGGTGCCCTCCGGTCCGTCGGGCGTGCGCTGGCCCGTCGGGCGCGCTGCGGTCAGTGGCTCAGGAGGTCTCCTCCATGGGGATCGCGTCGCGGATCTGCCCGAACTGCAGGGCACCCCAGAAGTCGCCGCGCACGTAGCGCTGCGTGGGGTCGGGGACGAAGTCCCACGGGCGCGGGGTGCCGGTCTGCAGCGCCTCGGCCACGAGGCGACGCCGTGCCTGGCTGGCCAGGACGGCCTCCTCGAGAGCGGCGAGATCGTACCGGTTCTCCAGCACGCCGCGCAGCCGGCTGACGAGCTCGGTGTGCTCGGGCCGCTCGGCGACGTTGGTCAGCTCGTGCGGGTCGGCGACCAGGTCGAAGAGCTGATCGGGATCGCCCGGGCAGACCACGTACTTGTATTGACCCCGCACGAGGGTCAGCTGCGGGCGCAGCGTGCCCTCGGCGAGGTACTCGATCACCACGTCGCGGTCCTCGGGGCCGGCCTTCCCGTCGGCCTCGCGGCGCGCGGATTCCAGCAGTGACGTGCCCCGGCGCGCGGGGTCACGGCCCTCCCTGTCCTGGTCGCCGGGCGCACCGGCCAGGTCCAGCAGGGTCGGCATCAGGTCGAGCAGCGAGACCGGGTTCGCGTACCGGCCGCGCGGGACCAGGTGCTCGGGCCCGTAGACGATCATCGGCACGCGCGAGGACTCCTCGTACGGCGACATCTTGTACCACAGGCCCTTCTCGCCCAGCATGTCGCCGTGATCGCTGGTGACGATGATGACCGTGTTCTCGAGCAGCCCGAGACTCTCCAGGCGCTCGCGGATCCGGCCCACGTGGTCATCGATGTAGCTCACGGCGGCGTAGTAGGAGCGCCGGGCGCGCCGGACCTCGTCGAGGGTCGGCTCGCGCCGGTCGAATCCGCTCATCGCCCGCAGACGATGGCTGTGCGGGTCCTCGTCCGCGCTGGGCACCTGCGGGTGCGCGGGATCGGGGATGTCGACGTCCTCGAACCGGTCCCAGTGCTCCTGGGGCGGCTCGTACGGGTCGTGGGGATGGATGAAGCTGGTGACCATGAGGAAGGGGATGTCCTCCCCCGCGGCCTGGTTCGCGCGCACACGGTCGTTGAGGTGGCGCAGCGTATGGAAGCCCACCTCGTCGTCGAAGTCCTGCTGGACGGTGGCCTTCGAGACGCCCGCCGTGAAGACGGCGTCGGCGTCGTGATACCACTGCAGCCGGTCGCCGAGATCCCGCTGCCAGTCCGGGACCATGTCCAGGTCCGCCGGGTAGACGTCGGTGGTCAGTCGCTGCTCGAACCCGTGGTGCTGGTCGGGGCCGATGAAGTGCATGCGGCCGACCAGCGCGGTGTGGTAGCCGGCGGCGCGCAGGTGGTGGGCGAACGTCGGCGTGGAGGCGCCGAAGTCGTCCCCGTTGTCGTAGCACCCGATGTCCGAGGGCATGCGGCCCGTCATCATCGATGCCCGCGAGGGAGCGCACAGCGGCGTATTGCAGTAGGCGCGGTCGAACACCGCTGCCTCCTGGGCGAGGGCGTCGATGTTCGGGGTCAGAGCCGCCTGGTCCCCGTAGGCGCCGAGCGCCTGCGCGGCCATCTGGTCGGCCTGGATGACGACGATGTTCGGTCTCATGGCGTGTCCTTTCGTGTGCTCGGGGTGGCAGTGACCTCGGGCGACACCGAGCCGGTGTCGTCCTCCTCGGTCTCGGGGGTCCAGCCGTCGGCCCACTCTCCGGTCTCGAAGTCGAAGCCGACGGGCTCGCCGTGCTCGTCGGTGCGCTGGTACCACTCGGTGTAATCCGCATGGGTGGAGTCGACCCCGGCGCCGGCGCCCTCCCCGGGCTCGGCCCGGACGACCTGCAGGCTGAAGTCGTCGTCGTACTTGTCCACGCCGTCCACGACCGCGTTGCTGACGGCGGCCTCCGCGTACTTCTGACGCAGGGTGTTCGGGTCCGTGCGCAGCTCACGGAACCACGCCACGACGATCAGGAGCATGACGACCGCGAAGGGCACGGCCGTGACGATCACCAGTGACTGCAGCCCCTGGAGCGCGGACTCGTTGCCCAGCAGCAGCATGACCACGGCGATGCCGGCCATCACCAGGCCCCAGAAGACGACCAGGACCTTGGGCGGGTTGGAGCTGCCTCGGGTGGTGAGGATGCCCATCACCACCGAGGCCGAATCGGCGGCGGTGATGAAGAAGATCGCCAGGATCGCCATGATCAGCAGCGGCATCACGCTGGCGAAGGGCAGGTTGTCCACGATCGAGAAGAGCACCTCGGGGGCGTTGACCTCTTCGATCACGCCCAGGCCGCCCTCGCGGTACATCGAGATGGCGGTCCCGCCCATGATCCCGTAGGCGACGAACAGCAGCGAGGACGGGATCAGGATGACGCCGAGGACGAACTGGCGGATGCTGCGGCCCCGGGAGATGCGGGCGATGAAGATGCCGACGAAGGGCGACCAGGAGATCCACCATGCCCAGTAGTACACGGTCCAGGCCGACTGGAAGTCGAGCGTCTCCTGGCCCCAGGAGGCCGAGCGGGCCATGAGGTGGAACAGCGAGCCCACGTATTCCATGATGGCCGAGGGCAGCAGGTTCAGCAGGAACAGCGTGGGACCGAGCAGGAACACCAGACCGGTGAAGCCGATGGTCAGCACGATGTTGAGGTTGGAGAGGTAGCGGATGCCGCGGGAGACGCCGGAGACGGCGGAGATCACGAACCCGACGGCGAGCACCGCGATGACCAGGAGCAGGGCGGTGTTGGTCAGCTCCGAGGCGCCGGAGACGATGACGACACCCTGACCGATCTGCAGGGCCGCGATACCGAGGGCGGCGGCGGTGCCGAACAGGGTCGCGATGATCGCGAAGGTGTCCACCAGCTGACCGGCCCAGCCCTCGGTGCGCCGCTTGCCGAACAGGTGCTGGAAGATCGAGGACATCAGCAGGGAGCGCCCGCGACGGTAGGCCGCATAGGCGACGGCTCCGCCGACCAGCGCGTACATCGCCCAGGCGTGGAAGCCCCAGTGGTAGTACGTCTGGGCCAGTGCGTAGTGCATGGCCTCGACGGACTCCGCCTCGTTCGTCAGCGGCGGCGGCGAGAGGAAGTAGGTCAGCGGCTCGGCCGGGCCCCAGAACATCACGCCGATGCCCAGGCCGGCGGCGAACAGCATCGCCACCCAGGAGAAGGTGGAGAACTCCGGCTTCTCCCCGTCCTTGCCCAGCGGGATCTTCCCGTACCGCGAGAGGCTGAGGATGATCATGGCGACCAGCACCACGGTGGCGACGGCGTTGAACAGCCACCCCAGGTGGCTCATCGTCCACGCGTACGCCGCGTTGGCGACGGTGCCGACGCTCGCCGGATCGACGATGCCCCAGATCACGAAGGCGACGGTGAGGACCCCGGCCACCCCGAAGACGATCTTGTCGACGTGGTAGATGCGGCGCTGGTCATCGATGCCGATGCCGGGCACCAGGGCTGGATGGATGTTGTGGGGATACTTCGGACGGGAATAGTCCAGGCTGGGCAGCCGGTCTCCGCCGCGCCGGTCGGTGCGTCGTGACCCGGCGGGCCCTCTCCTGCCGGTGGCAGATTCGTCCTCGGTCATCACAGAGCTTCTCCGTTCGGGATGGCGGACTCCCCTGCACCGGGGCGGTCACGACCTCCGACGGATCGGACCAGCCGGCACCGGTGATCGGGTCCAGCATCACGCGGACCACGGGGAGTAGGGCTCTGCCACTGTAACCATGCGCTGGGCAGTCACGTACTGCCACCGTCATCCCGCCGTGCGGAGACCGGCCGGGCGGGAGCCGGCGCCGAGGGACAGGACCCACCGGCCACGTCCCCCGCAAGCGCTTTTCCCGCCTGCGACTGCCGTGTACAACGATTTAGACTCGGCGCGTGAGCCAGACCACTGAACGGCAGACGTCCGCGCCGTGGGACTCCGTGCTCGCTCTCGCGCGGCGGGAGGCCGCGACGCTGAAGGTCGCAGATCTCGCCGACGAGGCGGGCTACAGCCCCTTCCACTTCGCCCGGCGCTTCAGTGCTCACGTGGGCATCGGTCCCGGCCAATACCTCATCGCGATGCGGATCGACGCCGCCAAACGGATGCTGCTCGGCGCAGAGCACCCCGTGATCGACGTGGCCGCCGCCGTCGGGTTCGACTCCCTCTCCAGCTTCAGCCGGCGCTTCCGCCAGACCGTCGGGGTGCCGCCGGCCGAGCTCCGCCGCCTGGCGGAGCGGATCAGCGACCACCCGCCGCGCCCTTTCTCGCTGACTGCCCCCGACGAACGGACCGTACGGATCCACCTCGAGGTGCCGGAGGAGCTGAGCCGCCGCGGAGATGCCTCGATCTGGGTGGGCTGGTACGCGCACCCGGCACCCATCGGGCTGCCACGCTCGGGCGCGCTGACCACCGGCGAGCAGTTCATCGACCTCCCGCTGTGCGACAGCGCCCCGTTCCTGCTCGGCTTCGCGGTGACCCCTGACGCCGACCCACGCGCCCACCTGACGCCGTCGACCCCCGTCGTCGCCGCCCATCCTCATCCGATCACCGCCGCCGGCGAGGTCACCCTGCGATTCCGGGCCCAGGAGGACGCGGGCGGGATTCCTCTGCTCTCGGCGCTGCCGAGCCTGTGCCGACGGTGACAGCGCCCGGCCCGGCAGCATCAGAGGTGCGCAGGGCCGGATGTGCGCAGGATCGGACAAGACCAGACCCTCGCGAGCCTCTACTGTGAGCCACAGCACTGTCCGCCGCACTCCGCGACCCACTCCTGGAGGAATCATGGCCCGCCCCACCGGAGACACGACCTGGCTCGATCTCGGCACGACGAAGCTCGAGGCGACCCTCACTTTCTACTCCGAACTCTTCGGCTGGACGTTCGAGGACACCGGCGAGGAGTTCGGTCACTACCACATGATCAGCAACGACGGCGCGCCCGTCGGCGGCCTCATGGACGTGGCGGGCATGCCGATGCCCGACGGGACACCGCTCGAGAGCGGCTGGGACGTCTACCTCGCCGTCGACGACGTCGACGCCCGCCTCGCCCGGGCCACCGAGCACGGCGCGAGCGTGTTCTCCCCCGCCATGGACATCGGCCCGCTCGGCCGCAGCGCGATGATCACCGACCCCACCGCCGCGCGCGTCGGCCTGTGGCAGGCGAACGAGTTCGAGGGCTTCGAGTTCACGGGCGCGCCCGGATCGCCGGTGTGGTTCGAGCTGATGACCCACGAGTTCGACGCGGCCCGCGAGTTCTACTCGACCCTGCTCGACATCCAGCTGGAGCCGATGGGCGAATCCATGGACGACGGAATGATGCGGTACCTCAACGCCGGCCCCATGGACAGCGCCACCTGGGGGCTCGGGGACAGCACGGCCTTCATGCCGAAGGAGGCCACGGGCTGGCGCGCCTACCTGGCCGTCGAGAGCGCGGACCCGGCGGCCGCGAAGGTCCAGGAGCTGGGAGGGTCCGTGCTGGACGGTCCGATCGACTCCCCGTTCGGCCGGTTCGCCACCGTCGCCGACCCCGACGGCGCCACGTTCCAGATCTGCGCCATGTCGGAGGCCGTCGGTGAGGGCGCCGCCGCGGGTGAGCCCGAGGTCGGCGCGACGACAGCGGGCTGATGACCCTGCCGAGTCGCCTCGTGGCGACTGACCTGAGCGAGCTGCTGTCCCGTCACGTCGAGTCCGGCACCATGCCCGGAGCTGTCGCCACGTGCGGCCACGGCTACGAGCCGGTCGCCGTCGGCACCGATGCCCCGGGCGGGTCGCCGTTGCGCACCGATGACATCTTCCGCATCCAGTCGATGACGAAGATCGTCACCTCGGTCGCGGCGCTGCGCCTCGTCCAGGACGGCGTGCTCGGCCTGGATGATCCGGCCGCCGAGTGGATGCCGGAGCTGGCCGAGCCGCGCGTGCTCACCAGTGCGGAGGCGGAGCTGGAGGACACGGTGCCCGCCTCCCACCCGATCACGCTGCGGCACCTGCTGACGAACCGGTCCGGCTACGGGATGATGACCACCGACTCGCCGCTGAAGCGTGCCATGGTCGCCTCCCGCGTCGAGCCGGGCAACGAGCCGCTCGAGCTCGGTGCCCAGGAGTGGCTCGAGGCTCTCACCGCCCTGCCCCTCGCGTTCCAGCCGGGCGACGGGTGGCGCTACCACGTCTCCTTCGGTGTGCTCGGCATCCTGCTCGGTCGCCTTACAGGGGAGAGCACCCACGACGTGCTGCGGCGGACGGTGCTCGATCCGGCGGGCATGCCCGACACGGGTTTCGCCGTCCCTCGCGAGCAGGCCCACCGCCTGCTGCCCGCCTTCCGCCGCACCGAGCACGGTCTCGAGCAGATCGAGCCCGCCGGCGCCGGTTTCTACGCCGACCCGCCACCGTTCGACGTCAGCCACTCCGAGCTGGTCTCGACCCTCGCTGACTTCCATGCGTTCCTGCGTGCGCTGCTGGACGGCGACCTGCTGGGCCCGGAGCTGCTGGGCGACCTGCCGCGGGACCAGGTGCCCGATTCCGCGAAGACCCCGGAGAGCTTCTTCCCCGGCTTCTGGGAGGGCAACGGCTGGGGCTACGGGGTCTCCGTGGTGACCGACGGCCCGCACCGGGGCCGCTTCGGCTGGTCCGGCGGGATGGGCACCGACTTCTTCGCCGATCCCGACGGCAGCGTCTGCCTCGTCATGACCCAGGTGGAGATGGACGAGCAGATCTTCGCGCTGCTGGGCGAGCTGCAGGAGCTCGGCGGGCCGTAGGGCCAGCCGAGCCTCAGCGGGTGGCGTCGATGATGAGTTTGCCGTTCGCCGAGCCGTTCTTGCTGGTCTCCAGTGCCTCGGCCGCGTCGGCGAGCGCGAAGGTGCGGTCGATCTCGACGCTGAGGGTGCCGGCGGCGACCTTCTCCAGCAGCGTGCGCAGACGCTGCCCATCCGGCCGCACCCACACCCAGTGGCCGCCCTTCTCCTCGACCGAGGGATCGGCGACCGAGACATGGCGTCCCCCATCGGCCAGCACGGCGAGGGTGTCCTCGCGGACTCCGCCCACGAAGTCGGCGACAGCGGTGACGCCGTCGGGCGCGACCTCGCGGACCCGCTCGACGAGGCCGTCCCCGTAGGTCACCGGGGTCACGCCGATCGCGCGGAGCTTGTCGTGGTTCTTCTCGGAGGCGGTGCCGATCACGGTGGCGCCGATCTCCCGGGCAAGCTGCGCCGCGGAGTAGCCGACCCCGCCGGAGGCGGCATGGATCAGCAGGGTGTCCTCAGCGGTCAGCTCCAGCGTCTCCAGCGAGCGCAGTGCGGTCAGGCCTGCCAGCGGCAGCCCGGCGGCGGCCTCGTCGTCGACCTCGTCCGGGATCGCGGCCACCGAGGTGGCGGGCAGCGTCACGTACTCGGCGTAGGTGCCGCCGTAGACGGCATCCTTGCGCCCGTAGGAGGCGACGCGGTCACCGGGGGCGAATTCGGGAGTGTCCGGGCCGACGGCCTCGACCACGCCGGCCACGTCCCAGCCGGGGATGACCGGGAAGAAGACATCCATCATCTGGTCGAGCCCGCCGGCCATCAGCTTCCAGTCCACGGGGTTGACCGAGGCCCGCTGGACCCGGATCAGCACGGTGCCCGGGCTGACCTTCGGGGTGGGCTGCTCGGTGAGCTCCAGGGTGCTGGGGTCTCCGTACTCGGGGTAAGTCATAGCGCGCATACCCGGGACAACACGCGACGCGCCGCGAACATTCCCGTGGCGACCACCCGGTCCGTGACGGCCGCCCGGCCCCGGTCGGCGCGGACCGCCTGCCCCGTCGGCCCCGTCGGCCCGTCCGCTGTCGGTCACGCCCAGGACGCTCTGCGTTCACCTGGCAGTGATCGTATGTCCAGGTCGCCCAGTACATCCCGATCCGAGGAGCGCCCTTGCGCCGCTGCCCCCGCCCTGTCCTGCGCCTCTCCGCGCTCGCTCTCGCCGCTCCCCTGTTTGCGGTTCCCGCCGCTCTGGGTATCGGCCTCGCCCCGGCGCTCGCCGCCCCGGCAGACGACGTGCGCATCAGCGAGGTCGAGTCCAGCGGCGACGGCCCCGACTGGGTCGAGCTGGTCAACAACGGCTCCGAGCCCATCGATCTCTCCGGGTGGCACCTGCGCGATGACAAGGACGACCGCGACTGGACCGTTCCGGAGGGAACCACCATCGCCCCTGGTGCGCATCTGGTGCTCGAGAGCGAGGAGACCGACGGCGACGGAGGCTTCGACTTCGGGCTGGGGAAGTCCGACCAGGCGCGTCTGTACCTGCCCGACGGCACGACCGAGGTGGACTCCGTGGCGTGGGATTCTCACGCCGAGACCACGTACATCGTCATCGACGGAGAGCTCGTCGTGGCCGAGGAGGTCACCCAGGGCGCCGAGAACTCGGGCCCGATGCCCGAGGATGAGCCCACCGAGCCCGCAGAGCCCGTTCCCGGCGAGGACTCCGTGGTGATCAACGAGGTCGTCTCCAACGGCGGCGATCCCGACGACTGGGTCGAGCTGACCAACACCGGCTCCGAGCCGGTGGATCTCAGCGGCTGGTACCTGCTGGACGACGACGACACCAAGGAGCCCTCGGTGTTCACCGACGGCACCGTGATCGAACCCGGCGAGTACGTGGTCGTCGACCGCGACGAGCTGGGCTTCGGACTGGGCAAGGGCGACATGGCCCGGCTGTTCGCCCCTACCGGCACCCTGGTCGATACGGCCGACTGGGCGGACGACACGCACGCCAAGCCCTCCCTGCAGCGCTGCGCCGACGGCACGGGGGCGTTCGAGCTCAGCATGCTCCCCACCAAGGGCGCCGCCAACAACTGCGCGGCCCCGGTGGTCATCAACGAGACCGGCTCCCAGGGCGAGGACTTCGTCGAGCTGCGCAACACCGGTGATGAGACGGCAGACCTCGGCGGATACGTCGTCCGCGATGACGACGACGAGCACACCTACGAGATCCCGGCCGGGACCACGCTCGAGCCCGGCGGGCTGCTGCTGATCACCGGCGACGAACTGGGCTTCGGCCTGGGAGGGGAGGACGCGGCGCGCCTGTTCGCTCCCGACGGCGCGCAGCTCGGCGAGACCTCCTGGAGCGAGCACGTCTCCCCCAGCAACGGCCTGTGCGAGGACGAGTATGTCCCCCAGGCGAGCGCGACCCCGGGCGAGCCGAACGACTGCGCCGAGCCCGAGCCCGCCGCGGAGCTGCCCACCAGCGGTGAGGTCGCCGTGCTGGATGACGAGGCCGCATGGGGCGAGGACCTCTCCGGGCTGGACGCCGCGATGATCGACGGTGAGATGGTGCTGTGGGCGACGAACAACGATGCCGGCCAGATCTCCCGGCTCGTCGAGAACGCCGACGGCACGTTCGCACCCTCCGAGGGCTGGCCCGCGGGCGGCATCCCCACGCGCTTCCCGGACGGCACCGGCACGCCGGACGGCGAGGGCATCTCCTACGGCGAGGACGGCAAGCTCTACCAGTCCATCGAGCGCGACAATGACAGCGGCGGCACCAGCCACAACGCCGTGCTGCGCTACGACCCGGCCGCGGCCGAGGGGGCCGACGAACTGGTCGCCGAGGCCGAATGGGACCTCACCGCACTGCTGCCGGAGACGGCGGCGAACGCAGGCCTCGAGGCGATCGAGGTCGCACCGGCCAGCGCCCTGTCGAACCTCGGCGGCGAGGTCCCCGCCGGCGCCGAGGCCTACGCCTTCGTGGCGCTCGAGGCGACGGGCGAGGTGTACGCCCTCGCGCTCATGCCCGACGGGTCCGCCGAGCTCGTCGCCACGCTCGCCTCCCCCTTGGACGGCGTGATGGCGCTGGATCTGCAGGAATCGACCGGGACGCTGCGCGCCTTCTGCGACGAGGCCTGCGAGGGCGAATCGGTCAGCTACGACCTCACGGCCGGTGAGGTCACCGCCTCCGAGCGCACCGCCCGTCCCGCCGGGATGGACAACATCGCCAACGAGGGCGTGGCCCTCGCCCCGCTGGAGGCCTGCACCGACGGCACCCTGGCGATCTACTACGCCGATGACGCGGACACCGACGGCCACTCGCTGCGCGCAGCCGAGCTGACCGGGCTGGACTGCTCTGCGGGCGAGGCCACCGACCCGGGCACGGAACCGGGTACGGAACTCGACGGAGGCACGGATCCGGGAACCGGCGATGACACCGGCGCAGGCACCGGCGACCCGGGGACCGGCACCGGGGACGGCGCAGACGCGGGGCAGGACCCGGCACCGTCCGCCGGCAGCGTGAGCGAGCCCGCCGGCGGCGAGAGCGACCCGGCCGGTGACGGCACGGTCACCGTGACCGTCCCGGGCTCCTCGGATTCCGACGCCGTCGCCGTCGACTCCGGCCCCTCGGCAGAGGGAACGCTCGCCCGTACGGGCACGGAAGCGGCCGGCGTGGCGGCTCTGGCCCTCGCGGCCCTGGGCGCCGGCTTCTGGATGCTGCGCCGCAGCCGCCAGAGCTGACCGGCCCGGGCGTCGCCGGCGAGAGCAGACTGCGGCGAGCGGCTCAGCGGCGCGGCGAGGACCATCCGGCGTCGCGGAGCCGCTCGACGGCGTCCAGCAGCAGGTCGAGGGCGAATTCGAACTCGAACTGCTCGTCGCACCCCGCATCCAGCCGGGAGAGGTCGTCGCCGACCGTGGCCAGGGCCACCGCTGCGATGCTCGGATACTGCCGGGCCATCCGATCGACCATCTGCGCTCGCGCCTCGGGGTCCGGCGGTGGGGTCGCCGCGTCCGGGACGCCTGGAGCGTCGAAGGCCTCGGGGCTGAAGCCCCAGATGCGGTGCCCCAGGGCGTGCATGGCATGGTGGGTGAGATCCGGGGAGAACCCTCCGGCGAGGAACGCTCCGGTCACGCGCTCCATGTGCTCGAGCACGGCGGGGGTGCGCCGGGTGCGGGTCTCGATCAGCGTCCGCAGCCAGGGATGGGCGAGGACCAGCTCCCGCGCGGCGAGCACCGTGTGCCGCACCCGGGCATTCCACGCCAGGGACGGATCCGACGGGGCGATGCTCGACACCAGCTCGTCGACCATCCCGTCCCGGAGACCCTCCTTGCCCTCGACGTGCTTGTACAGCGCCATCGGGACCACGCCGAGACGTGCCGCCAGCTTGCGCATGGTCACCGCTGCGAGCCCGTCCTCGTCGGCCAGTGCCACCGCTTCGCGCAGTGCGCGCCCTCGCGTGACGGGGGTACGTCCGTCGGCCGGTGCCATGTCCCTCCTCGAATCGGGTCGGAGGGTCAGACTACGGCGGCTTCCGAGCGCGGGCTCGAGTCCGTCCGACCGCGGCGCGGCCGCCAGATGAGGCCGAGGCCGATCAGGGCGAGCGCGAACGGGAGTGCTGCGAATCGATGCAGCTCATGCGGCAGGAACGAGGTCGCCAGCTGAACCAGCGCGCCGAGCCCGATGAGCACGGCCACCCAGCGCGGCTGGACCCGGGAGCGCCACAGGCCGACGCCGAAGAGCACGCCTCCGCCCATGAACAGCACACCGGAGAGCGGCCCCAGTGCCGTGAGTGCCCCGAGATCCCCGGTGACCTCCCCGCCTCCGGCGAGTGCGATGAAGTCGATGGTGAAGCCGGGAGCCTCCTCCGCGGTGACGGGAAGCACGAGGGCCTCGACGAACGTGACCATCGCGGTCAGGAGATAGAAGGCGGCCAGCAGCAGGAATCCGGCCAGGCCCGGTACGCCGGACCGGCGGGCCTGACGGAGATAGGCGCCGCTGACACCGGCGAGCCCGAGAATCGCCATGGCCAGGGTCAGCGCGGCCACGAGGGCCCAGGCCGGCGTGGTGACGCTGGCCAGCTCATCGGGCGGATGGATGAACTGGATCGCGGCGAACAGAGTGCCGGCGGCGACGGCCGCGATCGCCGCGGCCGCCTGAAGGGCGAGAGGTTCGATACGCATGGCATGCTCCCGATCAGAGGTGTACTGCGTACACCTCGAGCGTAGGTGTACACCGTACACCAGTCAAGGGTCGAGCACGGCCTGAGGGGCGTTCAGCTGCGGGCACGGCCCGGCGCCCGCCGACCCCTCGCACGCGGCCGCACCGCCGCCGTCCCGAACCCCGACGCGATGAGGCGCACACACGACGAACCTTGCATGCCGTGCAAACTTGCACGTACTGTAAAAATCAATGAGGAACTCGGACGCAGCACAGGAAGCCGTGGGACGGCGCGAGCAGAAGAAGCTCGAGACCCGTCAGGCGCTCAAGGACAGCGCCCTGGATCTCGCGCTCGAGCACGGGATCGAGGCGCTGACGGTCGAAGCGATCAGCGAGGCCGTCATGGTGGCTCCGCGGACGTTCTTCAACTACTTCGCCCGCAAGGAGGACGCCCTGGTCGCCGAACCGGCGGTGCCCGTGGACGAGATCCAGCGGATGCTGCTGGAGCGCCCCTCCGAGGAGTCGCCGCTGCAGGCGCTGCGCGTCGTACTCGCCCAGTGCGACTTCTTCGGGACGAACCACATGGGTCGCCGACGGGCGCTGGCGCGCAAGAAGCTGGTCCAGGAGCACCCGCCCCTGATGGCCCGCCAGCTCACGCACTACGCCTGGGTCGAACGAGCCCTTGCCGAGGCCCTCGCCGAGAGGCTCGGGACCGACCCCGGGCCCGACCTCCGCCCGGACCTGCTCGCGGCGATCGCCGTCAGCACGCTGCGGGTGGCGATGCGCCGCTGGAGCACGGACGGGGAGCAGAGCCTGGAACGCCAGATCGACAAAGGCTTCGCGCTCCTCGAACAGGGCGATCTGCTGGGAGCACAGCCCTCCCCCGCCCACTGATCACCCAGCCCGCGGACGACGACACACCCTGCACCATCCCGGCCGGCGCACGAACCGACCGCACCAGACCTGGAGGAGACCTTCGCGTGACCACTGAGACAGAGAAGAGCAGCAGGCCGGCCCCGCCAGGGACGGGCACGGACACCGGATCCGCGACGCCGAGCACGGTCAACCGCAACGCCGTCCTGGCGGTGCTGGTCTCCGGCGCGTTCGTCGTCATCCTGAACCAGACGCTGCTGAATACCGCGCTGCCGGCGTTCATGCGCGACTTCGGCATCACCGCGGTCTCCGCACAGTGGGTGACCACGACGTTCATGCTGGTCAACGGGATCATGATCCCGGTCACCGCGTTCCTGGTCCAGAAGTACACGACCCGCACCCTGTTCTTCGTCGCGATGGGCCTGTTCACCGTGGGCACCCTGCTGTGCGCCGTGGCGCCGGCCTTCGGCATCCTGCTGGTGGGCCGCGTGATCCAGGCGGCCGGCGGCGGCATCATCATGCCGCTGATGCAGAACATCCTGTTCGTCGTCTTCCCGATCGAGAAGCGCGGCACGGCGATGGGGACCTTCGGCCTGGTGATCGCCTTCGCCCCGGCGATCGGCCCGAGCCTGTCCGGCTGGATCGTCGATCATCTGCCCTGGCAGACCCTGTTCCTGATGATGCTGCCCATCGCCGTCATCGACATGATCGTCGCCCACTTCATCCTCAAGAACGTCACCGAGCGCACCTTCCCGACCCTCGACGTGCTCTCGGTCATCCTGTCCACGGTCGGATTCGGTGGACTGCTGTTCGGCCTCGGCAACGCCGGCAACACCAGCTGGACCAGCCCCGAGGCGATCGTGCCGCTGGCCGTCGGCGCCCTCGCCCTGGCGTGGTTCATCCGGCGCCAGCTGCGCCTGGACGAGCCGCTCCTCGAGTTCCGGGTGCTGCGCTACCGCATCTTCACCCTCGGCACCGCGCTGGGCATGATCGTGTTCATCGCGATGATCGGCGGCATGCTGCTGATCCCGCTGTTCATGCAGAACATGGCCGGGCACTCAGCGGTCTCCTCCGGCCTCGTGCTCCTGCCCGGCGCCGTCGTGATGGGACTGATGTCCCCGGTCACCGGGCGCATCTTCGACCGGTTCGGGGCGAAGTGGCTCGCCATCCCCGGCTTCTCGCTGGTTGCGGTCTCCACGTTCATGCTCGCCACGCTGACCCCGGAGACCACGTTCGCCTACATCGCGATCGTCAACAGCGTGCGCATGCTGGGCACGGCCATGGTGATCATGCCGGTCACCACGGCGGCACTGAACCAGCTCCCCCCGCACCTCATCCCGCACGGCACAGCACTGAACAACACGCTGCGACAGATCGCCGCCTCGGTGGGCACCGCAGTGCTGGTGACCGTGATGTCCGCGGCGGCGCGCGATCCCGAGAAGTACGGCATGGCCGGCGCGGTCCACGGCGTCAATGTCGCCTTCATCGTGGCCGGAGTGGTCGCCGCCCTCGGCATCGTCGGCGCATTCTTCCTCCGGGATGCGCGCTCGCGCAGGTCCGAGGCCGGCCCGTCGTCCCCCGCGGAGGCGGAGCCCGCTGCGAGCTGAAGGCGGCCGAGCGCACCACAGCTGATCCGTCGGGCCCGTCGCGGGGCGGAGGGCCCGACGGCGCCGCGCTCACGAGCGCGACACTGCCCCCGGCTGCAATCCGTCGGGCCGCCTCCGGTCACGCCACAGCATCATGACCAGGGAGATCCCGAGGCCGAGCAGGATCAGCGTGAAGGGCACCGCGGCGATGACCGCGGCGCTGCGCAGATCGTCCTGCCCTCCGCTGAGCAGCAGCACCGCGGCGAAGGCCGCCCCGAACGACCACATCAGGCGCACCGGTCGCGGCGGCTTCAGCCCGCCCCCGGTGGTGGTGCTGCCGAGCATGAACGAGGCCGAGTCCGCTGAGGTGATGAACAGCAGCGCCAGGACCGGGACCAGCAGCGCGAGAACGAATCCCGTCAGCGGCAGCGTGTCGAACACCGCGAACGTTGCCACAGACTTCGCCTGCCCGGCGATGCCGGAGACCGAGACGGCGCCGCTGAGCTCCCGCTCGAGGGAGGTGCCTCCGAAGACCGAGAACCACACCACGCTGATCAGGCTGGGGGCCAGCACGACGCCGACGACGATGCCGCGGATGGTGCGACCCCGCGAGATGCGCGCGATGAACGTGCCGACGAACGGCGCCCATCCGATCCACCACGCCCAGAAGAAGTAGATCCACTCCCCCGTCCACGAGCTGCCCGCCCCGCCCTCGGTCGCCAGGCTCATCCCGCCGAACCCGCGCGCATAGTCCGCGACGCCGGTGCTCAGCGTCGACAGGATCGCGGCGGTGGGACCGCTGAGGAGCACGAGCACGAGGAGCACGCCGCACAGGGCGGCGTTGGCGAGGCTCAGCCATCGGATCCCACGCCCGAGCCCTGTCATGGACGAGATGGTCGCGAACGTCATCAGTGCGGCGATGATCAGGATCTTCACCCCGTAGGAGTCGGCCACACCGAACCGGTCGGCGAGGCCGGCGTTGAGTTCACCGGTGCCGAGCCCCAGGGACGTGGCGACGCCGAACAGGATCGCGAGCACGGCGAGAGTGTCGATCACGTGCCCCGCCCAGCCGTCGGCGAGCCGCCCCAGCAGCGGGCGCAAGGCGGAGCTGACCAGCATGCCGCTGCCGCGGTTGAAGCCCGCGTACCCGATGGCGATCGCGACGGCCGCGTAGATTCCCCACGCGTGCGGGCCCCAGAACAGGAACGCGTAGCGCATCCCCGCGCGGGCGGCCTCCCTCGAGCCAGGCTCGGCGGTGCCGTGCGGCGGCTCGGCGAGGTGGATGAGCGGCTCGGCCGCTCCCCAGAACAGGAAGCTGACCCCCACCCCCGCGCTGACGAGCATCGCGATCCAGGACACCGCGCCGAACTCCGGCTCCGCCTCCGGCCCGCCCAGCCGCACCCGCCCGACGGGCAGGAACGCGAGGACGACGACGAAGGTCAGCAGCAGCGTCACGGTCACCGGGTACACGGGCCCGAAGGTGCCGACCACGACCCCGCGGATCGCTGCCAGAGAGTCGGAGAGCGCGACCGGCAGCAGCATCCCGACGATCACGAAGGCGACCGACAGGGTCAGCGAGGCGTAGAAGACGGGCCCGAGGCGTCCTCGAGCCGTGGTATCGGGGTCCGATGCGCTCATCCTCGGGGAGTCTATTCCGGGCCGCGGAACCCGGGATGCCCCGTGTCCCGGAGCAGCGTGCCGGCGACGCGACGGATCTGCTCGGCCCAATCCCGAGGTTCATGGACCACGACGGGGCGGTCCAGGTGGCTGAGCTGGAGCAGCAGCCATCGCCAGCTCTCGCTGTGGAGCACCACGCGCGTGTATCCGTGCTGAGCGGAATGCAGCTCCAGGGCCTCGTAGGGCAGCGCTGCCGCGACCTCGGCAGGTGACGCCTCGACGGTCAGCACCACCCTGGTGCGGTCACGGTTGGCCCCTGCCTGCACCTGATCCAGCGCAGTACCGGTCGGGAGGGAGCGCGGCTCGAAGGTCTGCGTGCGCTGACGGAGCGCGCGGAGACGATCGAGGCGGAAGATGCGCCAGTCCTGCTTGTCCTGGTCCCAGGCCACGAGATACCAGCGCAGGAGATGGTGGACCTGCCGGTGCGGTTCGACGCGCCGACAACTCGGCGGCTCCGAGGCTCCGGCGTCACCCGCCCGCCGATACTCGAACTCGACCACGCGGCGGTCGCGGATAGCCGTCGCGAGGGCAGAGATGTCAGCTATCCCGGCATCGACCGTCGGCAACGAATCGGCCTCCAGGCTCGTGCGCAGCGACGTCACCATCGGAGTCAGCCGGGAGGGCAGGATCTGCTCGAGCTTGCCATAGGCACGAGAGGCCGCCTCGCGGATGCTCCCCGGCTCGCCCGGACTGCCCGCGGAGGACGCCGCGAGACCGAGCAGGATCGCTACTGCCTCGTCGTCCTCCAGCATCACAGGCGGCATCGCCCGCCCTGCCGCGAGGCGATAGTGCCCACCGGGACCGGGGCGGGTTCGCACCGGGTACCCGTAACCGCGCAGCCGGTCCACGTCGCGCCGGACGGTGCGCTCGCTGACCCCCAGACTGCCGGCCAGGCCGGCGCAGGAGTACTCCCTGCCGGTCTGCAGCAGGGTCAGCAGGTCGAGCATCCGCCGGGTCACATCGGGCACGCCGCGATCCTCGCACGGAATGCGGCCAGGATCCGGCCGCGTCTGGCTCTACCGTCGACCTCATGCGCGAGCACATGGTCCGGATCCGGGATGCACGCACCAACAATCTCGACCACCTCGATCTGACCATCGGGCGTCATCAGCTGGTGGTGTTCGCCGGGATCTCCGGGTCCGGGAAATCGTCACTGGTCTTCGACACGATCGCCGCAGAAGCGGGCGCCGAACTGAACGAGACGTTCCCGCCGTTCGCCCGCAACCGCCTGCCGAAGTGGACCCGACCGGAGGTCGGCTCCATCGACGGACTGTCGCCGGTGATCGTCATCGACCAGCGACGCCTGGGCGGCAACGCTCGTTCCACGGTCGGGACCGTCACCGACACCTGGACATATCTGCGGCTGCTGTTCTCCCGACTGAGCACACCATTCGTCGGCGAGTCCAACTGCTTCTCCTTCAACGACCGCTCGGGCATGTGCCCGCGCTGCGATGGGCTGGGCGAGGTGCTCTCAGCGGCGGTCGATCGCGTCCTCGATCTGGATCGCAGCCTCTCCGAGGGGGCGATCCGGCTGCCCGGTTTCGGCGAGGGCGGCTACTGGTACGCGCAGTATGCCGATATCGGCACGTTCGACGCGGAGGCGCCGCTGAGGGAATGGACGCAGCGCGAGCGCGACGCCCTGCTGTACGGCGGGCAGCATGCCGCCGCGCTCGGGACCAGGCCCCCGTCGGACTACGAGGGTGTCCTCGAGCGCTTCGAGCGCATCTACCTCCGCACCTCCGACGAGCCCTCCGAGCGCAAGCGCCGCACGATCGAGGAGTTCACACACGCAGCGACGTGCCCCGAGTGCGAGGGCGAACGACTGCACGAGGCGGCGCGCATCGCCACCGTCCGGGGACTCACGATCGGGCAGATGAGCCGCCTGGAGATCCCCGAGCTGCGCGACGTGCTCCGCGGGATCGATGCGCCCGGGGTCGGGTCCGCCGTGCAGGCGCTGCGTGAACGACTCCAGGCAATGATCACGGTGGGATTGGGCTATCTGCACCTCGCGCGCGCCACCACCACGCTCTCCGGCGGGGAGTCCCAGCGCATCAAGGCGGTCAAGCACCTGGGCTCGAGCCTGATCGAGATGCTCTACGTGGTCGACGAACCCACCGTCGGCCTGCATCCGAGCGACGTCGCCGACATGGCGGAACTGCTGCAGCAGCTGCGCGACCGGGGCAACACGGTGCTGGTGGTCGAGCACGATCCGGCACTGATGGCGATGGCCGACGAGATCGTCGAGATCGGGCCCGGTGCCGGCGAACAGGGCGGGCGGCTCGTGTTCCAGGGCAGCTTCGAGCAGCTGCGCGAGGCCGACACCCCCACAGGACATGCCCTGGCCGCTCAGCGGCCCACGGTGCAGACCCCGCGGGTACCTCGGGACTGGGTCCGCGTCGAGAGCGCCCGGCGGAACAACCTCCAGGATGTGACCGAGCGGATCCCCACCGGCGTCATGACGGTTCTGACCGGCGTGGCAGGATCGGGCAAGTCCAGCCTCGCGACCGAACTCGTCGACCAGCATCCGGCGATCGTCGTGGACCAACGCCCCGTGGCCGCGAACAGACGTTCCACGCCGATCACCTATACCGGCATCGCGACTGCGATCAGAAAGCTGTTCGCGCGTGAGACCGGAGCCCCGGAAGGCCTGTTCAGCGCGAACTCCACCGGCGGATGCCCCGAGTGCGACGGGCTCGGCGTGCTGTACACGGACCTCGCCTTCATGGACGGCCAGGAGACCGTGTGCCCGGCATGCCACGGCACCAGATTCACCGCTGAGGCGCTCTCGCACACTCTCGACGGGCTCACGATCTCCGACATCGAGCATCTGAGCATCACCGAGGCGCTCGAGCGTCTCCAGGACCGCTCCATCCGTTCGAAGCTGCAGCATCTTGATCGCGTGGGCCTGGGGTATCTGAGGCTAGGCCAGTCCCTGAACACCCTCTCCGGCGGCGAGGCACAGCGGGTGAAGATCGCCAAGGAGCTGCGGGATGCCGACGCCCCGAACATCTACGTGCTCGATGAGCCGACGACGGGTCTGCATCTGCGGGACATCACCACGCTGCTGTCCGTCCTCGACGAGTTGATCGATCACGGCCACACCGTCGTGGTCATCGAGCACAACCTCGATGTCATCCGCCGGGCGGACTGGGTCATTGATCTGGGGCCGGGTCCCGGTCGCCATGGCGGGACGGTGCTGTTCACCGGCCCCGTGAGCGGCCTGCCGGAGACGGCGACCGGGAGGGCGCTGCGGGAAGCGGACAGCTGAGCGGGTCCTAGCGAGATCGCTTCGAACGCGCCTCGGTACTGGCCCGCATGTGTTCGCGCACCCGGGGCAGCACCGCGTCGAGGGCCTCGAGCTCCTCGGGGCTCAGCTCGTCGAGGAACAGTTCGCGCGCGATCGCGATATGGCCGGGCATCACCGTCGCCACCGCGTCGCGCCCCGCCTCGGTGATTTGCACCAGCGTCGACCGCTGGTCCCTCGGGTGCGGAGACCGCGTGATCAACCCGGACTTCTCCAGCAGCCCCGCCTGGTGGGTGAGACCGCTGCGGCTGTGGACGAGCTGATCGGCCAGCGCCGTCATCGTCATCTCTCCCCCGGCATCGACCAGGGTCGCGAGCATCTCGAACTGCACGTACCCCAGCCCGGCATCGACCTTGAGCTGCTGCTCGACCTGGTAGCGCAGCAGGGTCGCGGACTCCATCAGGGCGAAGTACACCCCGAGCTCGCGGGGGGAGATCTGTCGGTCCTCAGCCATCAGCCCATTGTCCTCGAACGTCGCCGTCGCTGCTCGACACCATGCCCATTGCTTCGATCTCGAAGCACTGCTATGGTCGTATTACTTCGATATCGAAGCATTGACTTGCGCGACACGTCGCCCGACCGAGAGGAACTCCCTGATGTCCATCGCTTTCGAACCACTCACCCTGGGATCTATCGAGCTTCACAGCCGCATCGCCATGTCCCCCATGACTCGCAGCCGCGCCTACGGGCCCGGCGCCACCGTCACGTCCCTGAACGCCGAGTACTACCGCCAGCGGGCCTCCGCAGGAATGATCGTCACCGAGGGCATCCAGCCCTCGGAGGTGGGCCAGGGATACCCGGACACCCCGGGACTGCACACCGCCGAGCAGGTCGAGGCATGGAAATCGGTCACGTCGGCCGTGCACGCCGAGGGCGGGCGCATCGTCGCCCAGCTCATGCACACCGGCCGCATCGGCCATCCGCTGCTGACCCCCGGCCGCCTGCAGCCGGTCGCGCCGTCGGCCGTGCGGGCCGAGGGATACGTCCACACCAGCGAGGGAAAGAAGAACCTCGCCGCGCCCCGTGAGCTGAGCGAGGAGGAGATCGAGCAGACGATCGGCGACTTCGTGCGGGCGGCGCGCCACGCGGTGGACGCCGGCTTCGACGGGGTCGAACTGCACGGCGCCAACGGGTACCTGATCCACCAGTTCCTCGCGCCGAACACCAATCGGCGTCAGGACCGCTGGGGCGACTCCCTGGAGGGCCGCACCCGCTTCGGCCTGCTCGTGGCCCGCGAGGTCGCCGGCGAGATCGGCGCAGACCGCGTCGGCTTCCGCATCTCCCCCGGCAATCCGCTGAACGGGATCGAGGAGACCGATGTCGAGGACGTGCGCCGCGTCTACGAGCACCTCGTACGCGGCCTCGCCGACCTGGATCTGGCGTACCTGCACCTGCTCGAGGATCGCCAGCGGGCCTTCACCCACCAAGTCAGGTCGCTGTGGCCGTCGACGCTCGTGCTGAACCCGTTCACGGGGGCGGAGCCCACGGGTCCGAAGCAGCTCGCGCTCCTCGAGGACGGCACGGCCGACGTCCTCACCTTCGGACGGATGTTCCTGGCGAACCCGGACCTGCCGGCCCGTCTGGCCGTCGGTGGACCGTTCAACGAGCCCCACCCCACGAGGTTCTACAGCGGGGACGAGCGCGGATACACCGATTATCCGGCGCTCGCCGGCTCCGCCGCAGCGGTCGGCTGAGCCCGGCCACGTGTCGTCCCGCATGGCACGGCGCGACCCCACCGGTGCGGTGGGGTCGCGCCGCCGCTACTCTCAGAGCCATGGAGTGGGAGTTCACGGCAGAGCTGATCCCGTGGCGGGGCCCGGCCCCGTACGTCTTCGCGCCCTTGCCGGCAGACATCTCTCACGACGTGAGAGACGCCGCTCGTGGGTTCATGTACTGGGGTCAGGTCCCCGTCGTCGCCACGATCGGGGACACCGAGTTCGAGACCGCGATGTGGCCCAAGGACGGGCGGTTCCTGCTGCCCATCAAGGTCGCGGTCCAGCGTGCCGAACAGATCGATGTCGGCGATGTCATCACCGCCACGCTGCTTCTGCGCGGCGAGAGGGCATGATCTGCGGCGTCCCGACGGGCGCCGGTCCCGGCTCTCCATCAGGTCGATCACAGAGTTCGGCAGTTGTCGTTCCCGGTGTGGCGTGCCTGCCTGTTCGCTCGGACGAGCCCGTATCGTTGATGCGTGCCCAGGACATCAACGGCCCGTTCCCGGATCGTCCTCACCCGGCGCGGGCGCCTGCTCCGGTCGGGGATCGTCGCCGCCGCGGTGCTGGTCACGGGCGTGGCGCTGGTCCTCAGCATCACGCCGTTCGCCCCGCCGGAGAACTCCTCGCCGGCACCGGGCCCGAGTGACCAGAGCCCCGCGGCCCCCAGCGAGACCGAGACCCCGTCGGCCGTCGCCGAGGCCGCAACGCCGACGTCGACGTCGACCGACGAACCGGACGCGCGGGACGAGGAGATCGTGCAGTCCGGCACCGTCGGCGACGGCACCTGGACCACGGCACGGCCGGTCACCAGCGCCGAACCGACATCGGAGACGGTCCACACCTATGCGCTGCGCGTCGAGAACGGGATCGGTATCGACGTCGAGGAGACGGCACGGACCATCGCGGAGATCCTCGGGGACGACCGCGGCTGGCAGAGCACCGAGGACGTCCACTTCCAGCAGATCTCCGACCCTGACCAGGCGGACTTCACGATCTCCCTCGCCTCGCCGCCCACCGTCGATCAGATGTGCCTGCCGGCGAGGACCAACGGGCTCTGGAGCTGCCGGATCGGTGAGGATGTCGCGCTGAACTCGGATCGCTGGACGCACATGACGCCGACGTACGACGACCTCGATGAGTATCGCGCGTACCTGGTCAACCACGAGGTGGGGCATTTCCTCGGCCATCAGCACGTCCCGTGCGGCGGGGACGGACTCGCGGCGCCGGTGATGCTGCAGCAGAGCATCGACCTCCAGGGCTGCCGACCCAATGCCTGGCCGACGGCGGATGGAGAGGCCTGACGCCGCTGCTCCGTCGCTGTCAGCCTCACCGAACGGCTCCTCCCGGTCCGGTCCCTCCCGGTCCGGCTCACCCCGGTCCTGCCCCTGCCTCACAGAGGGCCCCGTGCCGGGATCCTCACCCCCGTGCTCTAGATTGAGCGCATGCTCCGCCACCTCGCCGCCCGCGCGTTCTGGTCGATCAGCCGCTGGAGGTTGGTGACCGAGCCCAAGCCTGAACGTCCCACCGTGCTGGTCGGCGCCCCGCACACCTCCAACTGGGACTTCGTGTTCATGCTCGCCATCGCCTGGCGGCTCGGGATCCGGCTGCACTGGCTGGGCAAACACAGCCTGTTCACCGGCTGGCGGGGCCCGATCATGCGCGCACTCGGCGGCATCCCGGTGGACCGCGAGGATGCCGGTCGGGTGGTCGACGACGTGGTTCAGCGCTCACGCGCGGGCGAGACCTTCGGCCTGGTCGTCACCCCCGACGGCACCCGCGGAGAGCACACGCATTGGAAGTCCGGCTTCTACCGCATCGCCCGCGGGGCCGGAATTCCGGTCACTCTCGGATTCGTCGACCGCACCACGATGACCACCGGACTCGGACCGACCTTCGAGCTGACCGGCAACGTGGCCGAGGACATGGATCGCATCCGCGCCTTCTACGCCGACAAGGCCGGCCACTCCCCCGAGCGACGCGTCGAGCCCCGGCTGCGCGAGGAGGACAGCCTGGACTAGGTTCCGTCGCCGCGCGGTTATTCGCTGTGCCGCGGCGGCCCCGGGCCGCTATGGTCACCGCCATGGACACCGCGGTGCGGGCCGCGACCGACGCGGTCACGCTCGACTCCACGCACACCGATGTGGAGCGGGCACTGCGCAGTGCCGGATGGGCGCGGTGCGGCGCCGGTGACTGGGCGATCGCGCTCGCCTCCCCGGACGGTGACGTCGTCGCGCGACTCAGCCCCTTCGACCCCGTCGGCCCCTATACGGCGCGGCTGTACCGCGCGGCCGCCCCGACGGGGCGTGTACCGCAGCTGTTCGCGCACCGCCGGCTGGCCGGGGGCGGTGATCTCCAGCTGATGGAGCGCCTGAGCGCGGTGTCCGTCCCGGAGGCGCAGGAATTCCTGGCCCGCCTTGCGGCACCAGAGCCCGAGCTCGCAGACCTCGCGGCTCTGGTGGCCGAGATCCACCTCGAGGCCCGGCGCGATCTCCCATGGTGCGGCCCCCTCGATGAGAACCCGTCCAACGTCATGCGCAATCGGACAGGGCGGCTCGTCCTGGCGGACCCCTACTACGCGGACGGACCGGATCTGTACGCCACCGCGGAGCGCGATCCCGATCTGCTGGTGGCCCGCATCCCCGAGACGGAGCGGCGCTTCCTGGTCGATATCCCGCTCACGGAGTCCGGCCCGTGGGCCGATGCCGATCGGCAGTCGCTGCGGGAGAAGCTGCGCCGCGCCGACGCGCGTGAGCGAGCACGCTGAGCTCTGCAGATCCCCTCGCGACCGGGCACACTCGAGGCATGGACGATCTGTACGTGCCTCCGGGCCCCGGCGCGCCCCGCGGTCTACGGATCCCGGCGGCGGAGCTGACCGAGCAGTTCTCCCGCTCCTCCGGTCCCGGCGGCCAGGGCGTGAACACCACAGATTCACGCGTCCAGCTCAGCCTCGATCTCGCGACCACGACGGCGCTCAGCGATACCCAGCGCGAACGGGCCATGGACCGGCTCGCTGCGCGGCTCTCGGGAACGACGCTCACGATCAGCGCCGAGGAGAACCGCGCACAGCGCCGGAATCGCACCGCCGCCCGGGAACGCCTGGCTGCGCTCCTGCGCGAGTCCCTGGTCCCACCGGTGGCACGCCGATCGACACGGCCGACGAAGGGATCTCAGCGTCGCCGACTGGAAGGAAAACGCCGCCGCGCGCAGATCAAACGGAACCGCGGACGGCCCGGGATCGAGTGAGTTCTCGCCGGGCACGCACCGGCCCTGGGCCCCGCGACGGTGCACGAGAACCATGCCTGCCACCTCTCGTCGCGCTCACCGCTCTCCGCCGAGCTCATGACTCCGCGTCGCGCTCACTCCGCCTCGTCGCCGGCGGCGCGCAGCAGTCGGGCGGCCGCGACGCGCGCGAGGTCGCGCAGCTCCTCCGGCTCCTCGATGAGCACGGGGCATCCGAGCGCAGCGATCACCCCGGGCAGCCAATCCAGGTGCTGAGCCCGGATCTCGGCCCGGGACCACGGCTCATCCCCCGGATCGTTCTTCTCGTCATCCCCGTCGCACGGCTGGAGCTGGGCCACGGAGTCCGGGAGGTGTGCGCGGATGTGGTCGCGGGAGGCGCGGAGGCGGAGGCGCACCAGCCAGCGATAGTCCGCGGCGGCGAACCCGTCGACCAGGCGGCGTGCCGCATCGCGTGGTGAGGGCGCCACGAAGGTGCCCGGCACTGCGCGCGCCGTGCGGACGCGGTCGAGGCGGAACGTGCGCTCCTCGCCTCGGGCGACATCGAGGGCGACGAGGTACCAGCGCCCGGCGCGGGCGACGAGATCGTAAGGATGGACCGTGCGCAGCGAGGGTTCTCCGTCGGCGTTGCGGTAGCGCATCTGGAGCGGCTGGCGCTCGCTGATCGCGTCGGCGAGCGCCAGCAGGATGCTGCCGTCGGGAGCGTCGCCGTCAGCCCCCTCTCGCGGTGACGGGGCGTCGGCGAACACGGCGGTGGCCATCAGCTGGTCGAGCCGGCGCACCGACGCCGCGGGCAGGACGCGCCGGAACTTCGCCAGCGCGGTCTGGGCGTCGATGTCGGGTGCTCCGGTCGAGGACTGTGCCCGCAGGAGGCCGAGGATCACGGCGACGGCTTCGTCGTCATCGAGGATGACCGGCGGCATGCGGGAGCCAGCGGCCAGGCGATACCCGCCGTAGCGCCCCCGCACCGCGTCGATCTCGATGCCCATCTCCGCGAGGTGGGCGACATAGCGGCGCACCGTGCGCTCGTCGACCTCCAGAAGCTCGGCCAGCTCCCCGACAGTGCGTATCTGGGCGGACTGGAGCAGCTCGAGCAACCGGAGCATTCGCGCGGAAGGGCCTGGCATGCTCCAAGTCTCTCTCAATACCGGGCAATTTCTGACCGGAAGCTCCCATAGCGTCGAGACCACAGCCCGTGCCCGGGCCGCTCACGATCAGGAGTTCACTCATGCAGCTTGCCGCCACCCGCATCATCACCGACGACGTCGACCGTCTCGTGGCCTTCTACGAGCAGATCACCGAGGTCGCCGCGACCCGCCTCCATCCTCTGTTCGCCGAGCTGCGGACAGACACCGGCACTCTCGCCATCGCCAGCTCCCAGACCGCCCCGCTGCTGGCCGGTGCGGTCCGCGCCGGCGCGAATCACTCGGTCACCTTCGATCTCCTCGTCGCGGACGTGGAGGCGGCCTATGCCCGGTTGCAGGGCATCGTCGCGACGTTCGTGCAGGAGCCGACGACCATGCCGTGGGGCAACCGGTCCCTGCTGTTCCATGATCCCGACGGGAACCTGGTCAACGTTTTCTCGCCAGTGGGCACGCAGGCGCAGGAGCGTATCGGGCAGTGACCCGGTGCCCGTTCCCCACGCCCCCAGTCGCCGGTTACCTGTTGCGGCGGCTCGACGACCTGTGAGCCGGCGTCTACAGCGCAGCTGTCGCCTCGAAAGCCGCTGCCGACCGTATGCGCTGCCAGTTCCGGCCACCGCGGGCGAAGGTGGTGACGACGGCTGCGGGCACACTGCGGGGATCGATCGGCTCGTCACGCCAGTTGCACGCGCGCACGTGAACCAGATCGGCGGCCACGGCGGCCTGCCGCTCGTCGTACCGCCAGGGGCCGGCTATCGGCCCGAGCCAGTAGTGGCCCTCGGCATCGCGGGTCCACACGAAGGCACCCTCGGGTGCTTCCGCGAATCGCTCGAGGCGGCGCGCGAGCCGCTCGTCGTGCTCAGCGGCTGCAGCAGTGATCGCCTCGTCCAGCGAGCTGGGCGGACGCTGCAGGACTCCGCCCATGCCGCAGACTCCCTCGCGCAGGGCTCGCGCGACGCCCGACCCGTCCGGCACGTCATCGTCCCGGGAGCGCATGGGTGCGCGGAAAAGCGCGACCTCGCCGGAGCCCGCCATGCGCCCTCCCTCCTGGCCTGTGCTGCGGCATCGGACCATTCAAGCCCCGACGGTATAAGCCCGGAAGACAGACGGCCCAGAACTGGACGGCCGCCGCGTGAGCCGGCGTGCCCTGCTCACGCAGGTCCGATTACGCTGACGGCCGTGACCGACCTGCATCCGGACGAGGCCCCCGGCGCCCAGCCGGCCACTCGGTTCATCGCACGCATTCTGGCACGCGTCGAAAGCGAGAGGGCCTGAGGCCATGGAGATCGACAACCTGGAGCGGCGGGTCGATGACCTCCTGACCGTCGCACGCTCTCTCGTCACCCCGTGATGAGCACCGCGTGAACGACGTCGCGCTCCCTGTCGTGCTGACCCTGCCACTGCTGCTCGCTGCGATCGTCGCGGTCATCGGCGGGATCCGCGCCGAGCGGCGACGGGCTGGCCCGGCTGCCGTGCTCGTCTCCCACCCCGCGGCCGGTCGTGCCGGACGCCTGACGCGCGCGGGCCTGTATGCGCTGGCGGGTGCGGAGGCGCTGGTGATCGCCATCTCCGGCGGCGCGGCCGCGATCGGGACCCAGATGTGGCCGATGTTCATCATGACGGCGATCGGTGGGTACATCGCTCTGCATGCGGGGTGGGCAGCCGCGTGGACCTGGCGTCCGCGGGCGCGTCTGGCCGTCGGCGACGAGCGCCTGCGCGGCTTCTGGGACGGCCTGCTCCTCCCCGCCGAGCACTCGGACCCCGAGGCCTGAGCGCCGACGGCCGGACCCGCACACCCGCGCGGGCCCGATATCGGTGGAGCGCTGCGCCCCGCCGCTTACGCCGCCCGGGTCCGCGTCGTGTAGGCGGTGTGCGCGGCGAGCGCGCCCGTCACGGCCAGCACCGCAACGCTGAAGAGGACCACCGGCAGCTGTTCGGCCAAGGGCAGGGCGACGACGGTGATCGCCACCAGCACGGCCGCGGCGAGGAACCGCGACCGGGCGAGGCGCCCGAAACGGGACCGCAGGAACAGCAGGTTGCCGGCGAGGTAGACCAGCGGTCCCGCGGTCGTCACCAGCACGGCCCCTGATGTGAGGTGCTCGTGGGCGAGACGCAGCTCGATGGAGACCGCGACCAGAATCGCGCCGAGGACCATCAGGGCGTGCGCGTAGGCGTAGGCCGAGCGCAGGGCACCGGTGGAGGCGTCCCCGCCGCTGGTCTCGGGGCCGGCGAGCGCGAAGTAGTTCCACCACAGCACGAACAGGGAGGCGAACCCGACGAGCGCGCTGAGGGCCAGGCTCGCGGTGAAGTGACCGTGGTCGACGATGGTCCCGCCCATGAGCAGGATCGACTCGCCGAGGGCGATGATGAACACCAGGCGGTTGCGCTCGGCCAGATGCTCGGCGTCGGTGTCCCACAAGTGCATCGGGGCCGCTCCGACGCCGGGGATGCGGAACTGGGCCAGCGGTGCGGCATAGTCGATCAGAACCGCCACCAGCCACAGCAGGAGCCGCCACTCAGCCGGCAGGGCCGCTCCCGCGACCCAGAAGATGCCGGCCAGCAGGGTCCACAGCAGCAGCATGCGGTAGTTGGCCGCGAGCTGCTGGCCCCGGTGGGCGAGCATCATGAACACCGGGCGCAGGATGCCCATGAACAGATAGCAGCCGACGAACAGCCAGGCGCCGTCGCCGAATGCCGTGGGGATGGCGATGGACATGCCCAGCGCGCCGAGCATGAGCACCCCGGAGAACAGCTGCACGATCGTGCGGGTCGGGTCGAGCCAGTTCATGGCCCACGCCGTGTAGTTCCACCCCCACCACACGGCGGCGAAGACGACGACGGTCTCCGCCGCGCCTTCCCAGGAGAGATGCTCGATCAGCAGGTGGGAGAGCTGGATGATCGCGAAGACATAGACCAGGTCGAAGAACAGCTCGACCGGGCCGACCTCGGATCGGCGGTGCTCGGCGCGAGCCAGGGACGGGGCGTTCATGGCGGGGACCTCATCGATCACGGGGGCGGGCGACGGCTCATTATCCGGGCGGGCGGCGCAACCGTCGAACCGGCGCCGGATCGGACCACGCCCGAGCCGGCGCTGCCTGGTCACTCCGCGACGGGTGATGCCATGCGCCGGGGTGGTCCGCCGCGGTGCAGCAGCACCGGACAGACCACGGCGGCTCCCGCAAGAATCACGCCGCCCACGAGGGCGGCCACCGCGAGGCCGTCGACGAAGGATTCCCGTGCCTGCTCGGCGAGGTGACCGGCAGCGGTCGCCGGCAGATGCCCAGCCATCTCGAGCGCCGCGCCGAGGCTGGAGGTCACCACGTCCGCGGTGCCCGCCGGCACGTCGGCCGGGATCGCGTCGGTCAGTCGTGAGCGATAGATCGCTGTGCCGACGGATCCGAGCACGGCGATCCCCAGCGCGGCGCCGAGCTCTGCGGCGGTCTCGGTCAGCGCCGAGGCCGCCCCGGAGCGGCTCGGTGGGACGGACCCGACGACGACGTCCGTGGCCAGGGTCATCATCGGGGCGATCCCGGCCCCGATCAACGCCGAGGCGACGACGGCGAGAGGGAGTCCGTCGTCGGCCGGTACGCGACTGAAGGCGATCATGCCGGCCGCGGCCAGAGCGGCTCCGGCTCCGAACACGACCGGGTAGCCGACCCGTCGCACGAGCACCGAAGCGAGTACGGACATCGAAGCGACCCCGACCATGACGGGCAGGAGCGCCAGGCCCGCGGGCAGCGGCGAGAGGCCGACCACCAGCTGCAGATACTGCGCGTTGTAGAGCATGACGCCGACGAGGGAGAACATGGCCAGCCCGGCTCCGAGGACGGCGCCCGAGAATCGCGGGCCCCGGAACAGCGCCATGTCGACCAGCGGATCGCTCAACCGCCTCTGGCGCGCGATGAACACCGTGGCCGCGACCGCGGCGAAGGCTAGCGCACCGAGGACTGCGGACGAGACCCGCAGGTCTTCGGCGATGATCTTGATCGCCCACACGAACGGGATGATCCCGGCGAACGAGAGCATGACGCTGGCGAAGTCGAGCCGCGGAGATGCATGGTTGCGGTGCTCCGGGACCAGAACGCGGGCGGCGACCAGCAGGACGAGAATGACGGGGACGTTGATCAGGAAGACCGAGCCCCACCAGAACTCCTCAAGCAGGAACCCGCCGACGATCGGCCCGAGCGCGATGCCGGCGGACAGGCTCGCGGTCCAGATCCCGATGGCCCGGGTGCGCTCGGCCGGGTCGGTGAACAGGTTCCGGATCAGCGAGAGCGTGGAGGGCATCAGGGTGGCTCCGCCGATCCCCATCAGGGCGCGGGCGAGGATCAGCAGCTCGGGCGACGGCGAGAACGCCGCGAGGGCGGAGGCGAGTGCGAACACGGATGCGCCGATCATCAGCAGTCGCCGTCGGCCGATCCGATCCCCCAGGTTGCCCATGACGATCAGCAGCCCGGCGAGCAGGAAGCCGTAGGCGTCCAGGATCCACAGCGTCTGGCTCGAACTGGGCTGCAGCTCTCGCGTGATGGAGGGGATCGCGATGTGCAGGATCGTGATGTCCATCGAGGTGAGGATGACGGGCAGGGTCAGCACGGCCAGGGCGAGCCACCGGGAGCTGGACCCGACGGCCGAAGGTGGTGTGTTCATAGCGAAGTCCCTCCGTTGCGTATCTCGCACGCACTGTAGCGTACGAGATACGCACACGCTAGGCTCACCCTCGGAGGTGTCCTTGATGAGTCCCCGCGTCGGCCGCTCCGGCCCGCTCACGCGCGACAGGATCGTCACGGCGGCGATCGAGGTCGCCGATGAGCTCGGTCTGGAAGCCATGACGATGAAACGGGTCGCACTGCATCTCGGTGCGGGCGTGATGTCGCTGTACCGGCACGTCGCCGACAAGGACGAGCTGATCACCGCGATGGTCGAGGACGTCACCGCCGACACCTCCTATCGCGAGCGAGCCGCAGCGAACTGGCGGGAGGCGATGCACGCGCTGGCACGCCATGACCTGGACGCCTTCCTCCGCCACCCCTGGATGCTCACCGCGACGGCGACCCCCGCTCCCCCGTTCGGCCTCTCCTCCCTGACGACCATGGAGTGGGCACTGTCCGCTCTCGACGAGCTGGGGCTGCCCACGCTGTCGGCGGGACGGGCGATCCTGACGATCAACAACTACGTCCACGGCAGCGCCCGCGTCGCGCTCGGCGCCGCGCAGCACTCCCCGGATGACTCCGACCCCGCGTCGGACGACCCGGGTCGCAACTGGCAGCAGCGCCTGGCCGGCGTCGACCTCGACGCGCTTCCCCGCCTCCGGGCCCTCATCACCGATGAGCTTCCGCCGGATGAGCGGGACTGGTTCGCCGACGGCCTCGACGTCATCCTCGATGGCATCGCCGCCGGTGCGGATACTGCCGAGCGCCGAGCCTGAGGGGCGTCAGGTGTCGCCGGCCGCGAAGCATCCGGGTTTCCTCCATCAGAGCCGACGGCCATCCCCCCTGTGTCGGCGACCGGTGATGCGTACCCTCGACGGCATGGACGGCATCTTCCAGACCATTCGCAACATCGGCTTCCGACGCGGTCCGCGGCGCATGGTCGCGGGCATCGGAGGCGGCCTCGCCCAGAAGTTCGGACTCAATGTGTGGCTGGTCCGAGTGCTGCTGCTCGCCTCGTTCCTGCTGCCCGTGCTGGGCGTCGGGGCGTATCTCGTGGCATGGATCTTCCTTCCCTGGCAGGACGGTCGCATCCCCTTGGAACGGGCGCTGGGAGCCTGATCCGTACGACGCGGCTCGTACCCGTTCGGCCAGGACCGGAGCCAGGTCTACCCGTGCGTCTGGCCTTCACCTGATTCACGGGCCCGGCCCTTGACCTCGTCCGCACCGTCGGCCTGCTCGGCATCCCGCGCGGCATATCGTCCCTTGCCGAGGAGCTTTCGGCCGCGATCCATCGCGACTCCGCCCACGGCATTGGCCGAGCTGCTGGCGCCTCGCACGACGGACAATGTGCCGGAAGCTGCGTTTCCCGCGGCCCCTCCGATTCTCTCTCGTGCCGCGGCGAGGCGCCCCGTTGACGGCTCCGCTGCGCTTTCCGCCGCCGAGAGCGCGCTCCTGTAGTCGGCGGCATCGACACCGGGAGGTGGTAACTGGCGAAGGTGCTGCTTGAGCCGTGCGGCCTGGCTCCGCAGCGAGACCAGAGTCATGCCTCCCGAGATCACACCCCCTGCGAGCGGCACCGTCTTGGTGACGGTCTTGGCGAACGAGTCCTTCGTGATCTTGATGCCGATGAGTTTGAGGGTGCTCTTGACGGGCCCGTACCAGAGAGTCTTCGTCAGCGCCCTCTGCGAGAGCTGCTTCTGGATCGCCGGACGCGCCACCTGCGCGGCAAAGGTCGTCAGCGAAGCCGAGGCGCCACCGACTCCCATCATGACCCCCAGGAACACGGCCAGCTTGCCCAAGGTCTCGTCATCTATTTCGTCGAGATCGGCGATGAAGTTCTGCCACCCATAGAAATAGGCCAGCTTCTGCATCACACGGAATGCATGCACGTAATACTGGGTGATATCGGCAGGGACCGTCGCAAGCATCGTGAATCCACCAGGAATTCCCGCGGCGAACGATAACGTCGCGGCCTTGTTCGTCTCGAAAGAGATCGACGCGCCGGCGAGTTCGTCGAGCTGAGCAATGGAGATACCCGCTTGCACCGGTGTAGTTGCCACGGCACGGTCGATGGTCGCGCCGTCGAGGCCAAGCTTACGCAGTTCCTGACGCAAGAACGAAGAACGGTCGACTCGGACTCCACGGATACGTATGACCTTCTTGAGGAATTCCGCAGCGAAGGAGATCGCCTCCGCATCCTGCTGGCGCAGCGTGTCGTCGAACGCCCCACCGGGATCCGGTGCTTCCAGATCACCACCGACCCCGGCTACCTCGTTCTCCCGATCGACCATGGCGCCTCTTCCCCTTGTCACGTGATCCCCGCGGGAGGAGTTCATAGGCCCCTCGAGCCACAAGTATGAACTATTGACCGTCACACCCGATCTCTACCGGGTCCCGACGCTCGCCTCTCGTCGCGGTGGCCGTAGAGTCCCCTCATGCCACCGTCCACGAACACCACCGTCACCGTCGCCGCCGATGGAGTCGGGGCCGTCTCCACAGTCCTCGGCGGCCTGCTGACGATCGCACCGCTCACGAGCGGGCGATGGCTCGGTCTGGCCGATACCGACGCCGGTCATCGGCGCCTGCTCGGCATCACCGACCTCGGCCTCGGCATCACGATCCTCGCCGGCCGATCCTCACCCCGGCGATGGTGCGCCGTCGCGTCCCGAAGCCTGCTCCACGTCGCGTTCGCCCGCGAGTACTCGCGGCACGGTCGCCGATCCGCCGCCGTCGCGATGTGCGCACTGTTCGTCATCGATGCTGGGATCGCCGCGGGACTCCGCGTGGGGCGTCGTTCCGTTTGATACTGCCGCTGCGTTCCGGCACGGAGTGCCATCACGCCGGAGTCGCGTTACCGCTCCGCGTGGTCTTCGCCGACGATCGACGTACTGATGGCGTCTTCCTGCGCGACGTCCCCGGACGGGATTCCGGGGTGGAGGCCGTCGCGATGCGTTCCGTCGGAGCGGTTCCCGCCACCGTCGATTCTGAGCCGCGAGACGATTCGGTAGCGCTCGCCCTGGTGGACGGAGTGGACGTACGCAGCAACGTGTCCGGCGGTCTCGGTGGTGGGCCGGTCGAACAGCAGCGCCGGCGACAGCTCCGGGGCGTCCAGCAGATAAGCCTCGGTGACACTGAAGACTGGCGGCTCGATCGCCTGGACCACCTCGTGGACGCGCCATCGTGGCGGCCACCGTCTTCCTCACGACGCGCAATCGTCGCCGCGAGGCCACTCTGCTCCAGGACGCGGGCACCGCCCTGGACGGCCTCGCCGAGCAATAGGGGTGGACCTATGTGGCTGAGACCGCGCCACGCCCGGGGCACGGCGAAGTCGGGGAAGAATGTCTCGACCATTCACTCCCGGACGTTCTGGTCCGGGGACGGGACCGTTTCGACGGCCGGATCTGTCGAAGGATCGCCGTCGCGGCCGAGGCAACGCACGCGCAGCTGGTCGAGGGCATCGGCCTCGTGGGTTCCTGCCGCGGCAGAGAAGACGATCAGCGATTGATCCGTGTCCGGCAGCAGCAGCGTCTCGCAGTCCAGGACGAGCGTGCCGAGGGGTGGATGGGAGACGGTCTTCGTCAATGAACGCTGGACGGTCGCACGTCCTTCCTCCCACATGCTCCAGAACCGTTCGCTGCCGCTGATGAGGTCGTCGGTCAGGGCCCGGAGGTCCGGATCGTTCGGGTATCTGGACAACGCGGTCCGCAGAAGCCCGACGAACTGCCGGGCGGTTTCCTCATCTTCGTCCGGCGTGACCGCCACGCGAGCGGCGGTGGTCCCGAGGAAACGCTGCCAGATGAGGTTGGCGCGGCCCTCGGCGGGCTGGTGCAGATCCCCGAGCAACGCGCAGCCCATCGCGTTCTGGGCCAGCACGTCGCCCTTCGCCGAGACCACCAGCACCGGGAGGTCGGTGAGGCGGTGGAGCAGTCGCAGCACGCTCGCTCGCACTGACATCTCGACCCGACCGGCAAGCGGCGGAACGCTGCCGGCGAGACGGAAGACCAGGTCGCGCTCATCGCGCTCGAGCTGCAGGGCGGAGGTGAGTGACTCCAGGACCTGGTCCGACGGGCGGGATGCGCGCCCCTGTTCGAGACGCACCACGTATTCGACGCTCAGGCCGGCGAGCTGCGCCACTTCCTCGCGCCGCAACCCGGTGACCCGTCGCCTGGGGCCGGCCGGGAGCCCGACGTCCTGCGGGCGGAGGCGGGCCCGGGCTGAGGTGAGGATCTTGGCGAGTTCGGCACGGTCCATCGGCTCAGTCTCGCACCCACATTCCGCGCCGGGCCCGGGCCCGGACCCGCGATGGTGGTATCGGCGCTCCTACTCTCAGGCGTGCCTGGATGACATGACAGCCGGCGAGCACAGTCGAGGCATGAACACCACACCGGATACATCAACCCATCACGCCACCACAGTTCTGATCACCGGCGCCAACAAGGGCCTGGGCTACGAGACGGCCCGGCGCCTCGGCGAGTTCGGCTGGCGAGTCTTCCTCGGCGCACGGGACGAGGCACGCGGCCGAGCGGCCGCCGACGCCCTCGCCACCGGCGGGGCCGACGTCACCTTCATCCCCCTCGACGTCACCTCCGACGAGTCCGTGGAAGCCGCCGTCACGGCCCTCGGCGCGCACACCGATCGTCTGGACGTCCTGATCAACAACGCGGGTATCACCGGCGAGAGCGTCGGCCCGCTGGACGATCTCCTCACCCCGGAGACCACCCTGCCGCAGCACCTGATCCCGGTCTTCCGGGTCAACGTGCTCGGGCCGGTCCGCGTCACCCATGCGTTCCTCCCCCTGCTGCGAGCCGCGGAGGACCCGCGGGTGGTGATGGTGAGCAGCGGCGCGGGGTCGCTGACGGTCGCGACAGATCCTTCCCGCCTCGAAGCCCAGGTGGGCCACCTGCTGTATCCCGTCTCGAAGTCGGCGCTGAACATGCTGACCGTGCAGTACGCAAATGGCATCCCCGACGTCCGGTTCAACATGGCCGATCCCGGCTTCACCGCGACCGACCTCAATCATCACCAGGGCAGCCAGACGGTCACCGAGGGCACCGACGCCATCGTCGAGCTCGCCGTCGCCTCCCCCGGACCCAATCGGGCCTACCGCGACCGCAACGGCGTCGTCCCGTGGTGACGACGACTCCACGAGCTCTGACGGGATCGATGATGAGTGACTCCCCCGTGCCGACCTATTCGATGGCCGAGCGCACCCGTCGCTGGGACCTGCTGCGTGCCTTCATGCGCCGCGAAGGGTTCGACGCGATGCTCGTCGTCGGCGAGCACGAGGATGCCGGGCCCGCACCGTTCGCCTACGACGCGTGGATCACCAACGCTCGCGCGGGCACGACGGTGATCCTCGCCCGCGATGGCGACCCGATCGTGCTGCTTCCCATGGAGATGTTCACCAAGGACCACCGCGAATCCGCACGCCGGGGCGAGGCGATGTGGGTACCGCCGGAGAATCTGCGGATGCCCCGGGACTCCACAGTGGTCGCCCGCACTCTCCACGAACTCGGACTCGCTCGAGCGAGGATCGGCGTCATCGGGCTCGAGCTCTACCCGCCGTGGCATCCCGAGGGGATCATCCCGTACGGCCTGTGGAACCCGCTGCTCCGCGAGTTCCCCGACATCGAGTTCACACCCGTGGGGATGGCGGTGTCCCGACTGATCCTGCCGCTGGGTGCCGAGGAGATCGCCGTCGTGCGCCGCTCGGCCGAGATCGGCGATGCGATGGCGCGAGCCATGGTCGAGACTGCTGCGGTCGGTGTGCCGGAGAGCGAGGTGTACGCGGCGGGCATGGCAGCCGGCTATGCCCGGGGCACCACACCCGCGGCCATGCATTTCTGGTCAGGCCCCGACCCGCTGGCCTCCGGGCTCCCTCCGTGGAGCTACCGACCTCAGACGCCGCGCACCCTGGCCGAGGGCGACATCATCTCCGCGGAGGTGTTCAGCAACGTCGGTGGCCGGCACAGCCAGCACCAGGTCACCATCAGCATCGGTGAACCGCAGCCGGACCTGCTCCGCGCCGCCGACGTCGCCAGAGCGGTCTATGACGCCGCGCTGGAGGCGCTGCGTCCCGGCCGCAGCTTCGGCGAGGCGGTGGAGGACCTCCGGGCGCCGTACGCCGACGCGGGGGGATGGGAGTTCGGACCCAGCATCCACACTCTGAACCCGATGATCGCGGCAGGTGGGTTCCCTCGCGAGACCAGCCGCCTCATGGCAGCCGCCGACGCGTACCCCTCAGAGCCCGACCACAGCCCGACCATGAGCGCCGACATGCGCCTCGAACCCGGGATGACCTTCGCCCTCGAACCCAACTACGTGATCGGCCGCCGACTGGCCTACCTCGGCGGCACCGTGATCATCGGAGACGACCGACCGATCGAGCTGAATCCATACACCGCCCGGATCCTCGAGGCCGGGAGACCGTGAGCCGAATCAGTCCTCCCGACGGATCCGACGGTCACGCAACGGCGTGCGGTGGCACGGAGAGAACCCTCGTGAGGGCCGACCTGCACCTGTGGAAAGGAAGCATCGTGAGACAAGAGCCAGAAGCAGTCCAGCCGACACCTGGAGGTACGACGAACCTGGGCGACCACCCCGTCGCGCGCATCGGATACGGAGCGATGCAGCTGGCGCACGCAGATGAGGCCACGGCGCACGCCATCCTGCGCCGCGCCGCGGAACTCGGCGTCAACCACATCGACACCGCATCGTTCTACGGCAACGGCAGGGTCAACCGGCTCATCCGCTCGGCGCTCGCGCCGTACCCGAGCGACCTCGCACTGGTCAGCAAAGTAGGCGCCCGCTTCGACGCCGGCCACACCCCGACGACGGTACCGGCGCAGCGTCCGCACGAACTGCGCAGCGGCGTCGAAGATGATCTGCGTGAGCTCGGCACCGAGCGCATCACCGTGGTGAACCTGCGCCGCATGGACGCCGGGCCCGGGTTCGTGGACGAGGGTGGTGGCGGCGTGCCGCTCGATGACCAGCTCGCCGAGCTCGTGGCCCTCCGCGATGAGGGGAAGATCGGCGCCATCGGCCTCAGCAACGTCAGCGCCGCCCAGTTGCAGGCCGCGCTGACGGCGGGGATCGTGTGCGTCCAGAACCTCTACAGCGTCCTCGACCGCCGGGACGAGGCGCTTCTGGAGATGTGCCGGAGGCACGACATCGCCTGGGTGCCGTTCGCTCCGCTCGGATCGGCGCTCGACCACATCCCCTCGCCCACCGAGCATCCCGTGGTGAAGGAGATCGCCGCTCGCATCGGTGTCACATCCGCGCAGGTCAGCCTCGCATGGGTGCTCGCACACGCCCCGAACACCCTGCTCATCCCGGGCACCGGAAGCATCGAGCATCTGACCGAGAACATCGCCGCCGCCGACGTCCGCCTCTCGGCCGCCGACATGTCGGCGCTCGACGCTCTCACCTCGAACGCCACAGCTCGCATCCGCTAGTCAGCATGGACCGGGCCGCGCTCGACACCCTGACCCGCGAGGACGGCAGCAATTTCTCATCCCATCCCTTCCATCGCGACTGAACATTTGTTTAGCATGCTGATCATGCGTTCAGACCTCACGGCCCGCGCCCGAATCCGCGATGCCGCCCTCGAGCGCTTCGGCACCGAGGGCGTGGCCCGCGCGACGATCCGCGCCATCGCCGCCGACGCGGACGTCTCCCCGGCGCTGGTGCTGCACCACTTCGGCTCCCGCGACGGGCTCCGCGCCGCATGCGACGCGTACGTCATCGAGACCATCCGCGGGAGCGCCGGCCGTGAGAGCCAGCTCAGCGACGTCGGCCGACTGGCGGCCAATCTGCAGGGCGCGACCGGGCTGCGCCGCTACCTCGCCCGCACCCTCATCGACGGCACGGCCGGGGCCAACACGCTGTTCGACGAGATCGTCGAGGTGACCGCGGCCGAACTGGCCACCGGAGAAAGCGCCGGCTGGGCGCAGCCGAGCTCGGACCCGCGGGCCCGGGCTGCCGTCTACGTGAGCTGGCTGCTGGCACCCCTGGTGTTCGGCGATCACCTCGCGCGCGCCTTCGGCGTCGACGACCTGCACTCCCCGGACGCCACCGTGCGCTACTCGCACGCGATGGTCGAGATGCTCACCCGTGGCGTTTTCACCGACGACGACGCCCTGCAGGCCTGGGACGCCCTGACCGGCACTGCAACGTCCGATCCGCCCGCACCCGACGACGACCGCTCCCCCACCTGGCCGCCTCCGTCGGCGAGGACCACGCCGCCCGCAGGCGTGGAGAAAGGACCGTGATGACCGACCTGCATCTGTCCGACCTGCTCACCACACGGGACCGCGACGCGTTCTGGGCCGAGATCGGCACCGAGCCGCCGGTCCGCCGCGCGTTTTACTTCGACCAGTCGCACGTCTGGCTGGTCACCGGTTACGACGAGGCGACAGCCGTGCTGAAGGACCCTGCATCGTTCAGCAACGACATCAACACCCGGCAGGACACGGTGGACGTGGCAGCGGCTGCCGGCTTGCCCGATGACGTCGCGCCGTACATGACGGAGACCCTCGGCGCTTATGATCCCCCGGACCACGCCCGTTTGCGGCGCCTGGTCTCGCGAGCGTTCACCGTCCGGCGGGTGGAGTCCCTGCGACCCCGTATCCAGACCATCATCGATGAGCTGGTCGACGACTTCCCGGACGAGCCGTTCGACGTCATCGACCGCTTCGCCCTGCCCCTGCCGGTCCGAGTGATCTGCGAGCTGCTCGGTGTGCCGGACGAGGACGCCCCGCGCTGGCAGCAATGGTCGTCGGGCCTGACGGCGCCGGACCCGACCGTGATCGCCGACAGCGCCCGCGGCCTGGTCGCCTACATGTCCGAGCTGATCGAGCGCAAGCGCACGCACTCCGATGACGCTCTGCTCAGCGCGCTGATCGAGGTGCGGGAGTCCGACGGCGACCGGCTCAGCGACCGCGAGCTGATCTCGCTGTCGCTGACGTTGTTGCTGGCCGGGCACGAGACGACGGTGAGCGTGCTCAGCGAGGGCCTGCTGCTTCTGCTGACCCGGCCGGAGGAGCAGCGGCGCCTGCGAGGCGACCTCGACCAGGTGCCAGTCGCCGTCGAGGAGATGCTGCGGGTCGCCGGCCCGGCAGAGATCGCACCGATGCGCTACGCCAGGCGCGATGTCGAGGTCGGCGGCGTGAGGATCCCCGCCGGCGACGCAGTGCAGATCGTCTACGCGACGGCCAACCGGGATCCGCGCCGCGTCGAGGCGGCCGGTAGCACCGACCTCGCCCGTGAAGACAATCCCCATCTCGCGTTCGGCACCGGGATCCACTACTGCCTGGGGGCGTCGCTGGCGCGTGCGGAGGCCGACCTGGCCTTCCGGACGCTGCTGACGCGGTTCGAGGACCTGAGCCTCGCCACCGACGCCGACCAGCTGCGCTGGAAGCCGGGCATCGCACGCCGGCTCGAGCACCTGCCGGTGACAGTGACCCGGGCCGCGAGGCCCCGCGGCTGGTGATCTGCGCCGGAGACGGAGCAGTCCGCGGGGAGTCCGGGACCGGGCGGATAGGTAGGGTGCCCTCCGATGGAGCTTCTCGTGCCGATCCTCTTCGCCTTTGTCTTCGTCGCCATCGTGGCGGCTGCCGTGCTGCTCATGACGCGCGGCCGGCGTCGCGAGAGTGCGCTCCTCCAGGATTCGGACACGGCCCTGCACGACCTCGCCGAGCGGTGGGGGTGGACTTATGAGGCCGAGGAGACCGGCTTCGCGGATCGGTTCACCGGGTTCCCCTTCAGTCAGACGGCTCGCGGCCGCATCTCGCGGGAGATGCTGCACGGCTCATTCCGTGGTCGCCAGGCCGTCTGCCTGCTCTACGTCCCGACGCCGATGACCGTCGGCGAGCGCCGGACGTACCGGCGCCACTACCGGGTCTTCACGCTCCAGCTGGCTCGCGAGGTGGCGACGCTGCAGGTGACTCCGACCGCGCGAGATGTCCGGCCGCGGGGCGACGACGCGTTGGCGCAGCGGGTCCTCTCGGCGGAGGTGCGCACGGCGGTGCGCGAGCGCGGGCTGCCGATCCGGTTCGAGGGCGATGTGCTGATGACGTGGTTCGAGCAGAAGCACTCGTTCGGTCCGGCCGAGGTCGAGGCCGGGTTCGCGTACCTGGACGAGATCGCCGATCTTCTGCCCGAGGAGCTCGGCGGAACCCATTGTCGGCCCGGGTGACCGAACGCGATAGGCGCCACCATGGCGCATCGGTCGCGCTGCCTCCCGCCCCATGGTCGAGCGCGAGATCGTCGCGGATGAGGCCGGCTTCGTTCCCAGTCACGGCCTGACTCTCGAACCATGGCCTGATGCCGTCGCGGCAGCTTCGATACGCAGCGGTATTCTGCGCGAAAGCGGCTGGCGCAGAACACGAACGTGCACGTCCGACTATGACCGCTGGAGACTCTGCCGGCACCGACGAGGGTAGGCCCGGCGGACGCCCTCCGGCACGCCCTCGAGGAGCCGACATGACGCAGTACATCATCTACTTCAACCAGCAGTGGGTGGGCGAGCACAGCCCCGAGTCGATAGCCGAGCGCGGCCGGCGGGCCCATGACGTCGTCGAGGAGATGAAGCGCGCTGGCGTCTACGTGGTCGCGGGCGGCGTCGACGAGAACCTCGACAACGCCTTCAGCGCGGACGACACGGGCGGGACCCTCGTGATCACCGACGGCCCATACCCCGCGCAGGATGCGCGCCTGGGCGGACTGACCATCGTGGACGTGGCCGACGACACTGCGGCAAAGCTGTGGGCGGGCAAGCTGGCCGAGGCATGCGGCTGGCCGCAGGAGGTTCGCCGGATCTTCTGACTCGTGAGGCGCGTCGTCCAGGCGCGTCCTCGATGTGCAGATCTGAACCCGCGCCGCCGATCGCCCGCGCAGACCGTTGCCGGGCGCTCTCCGGCCAGGCTCCACTGCGACATCTGGGAGCTCTCCGATCTGCCGCGATCCCGGATGCACGTGCACACGGGCACATTCAGGACTGTCCGGGTCCACGATCCGTGACCTTGTACGGTTCACCCTTCTGGTCATAGGTGATCCATTCGCCGACGGGCTCGCCGGCGTCGAAATGCCCTGAACGCTTGAGCGTCCCGTCCTTCCGGTACCACTCCCAGTACCCGACCGGTACATCGCCGTCGACCTTCCCCCTCGACCAGCGCGACGCTCCGTCCGCGTGATACTTGATGAGGTATCCATCGACGAACTCAGACTGCTTCTTCGGTTCAGCCATGCTCACATCATTCCACTGCCGGTACAGCGGTCTCGTGCCGTGGCAGCGACCGCACCGTCGTGCGCAGGCCTCGGGTCAGGCGTGTGCAGGGGTCATACGCTGGCCAGGGCGGAGAATGGTTGGCATGAGGATCGGGATTCTGCGCACAGTGCTCCTGTCGCTCGCCTTCCTGGCGATCGTCGTCGCGTCGGGCATGCCGCTCGTGTCGGTCGAGGGCGACGGCGGCGGCAACACCCCAGACTGGCACCCCTACGGAGTCCTCTCCGACCCGGCGCATCCAGTGTCGTTCCTCGTGTACGCGAGCATCGTTCTCACCGTGGCCGCGGGCGCGGTCACGTGGGTCCGCCCCGGCCGAGGCGTCGCGGACCGGGCCGCCGGGGCCGTGCCGGCGGCACTCGCGGTACTCGTTCTCGTCCTCGCCGCCGCGTGGCTGGGTGCGCAGGAGAGCTTCATGACCTGGTCAGGTTGGGACGAGGTCAACGACCGCGAGATCGGCGGCATGACGGTCATGCGCCCCACCAGATGGGTCGCCCTCCTGTGGTTCGCAATCGCCTGCCACGCGGCCGCAGGGCTCCTCGCTCTCATTCCCAGAGGACCGAGGCCCTCGACTCCTTCGCAGGGCATACCGCGTTGAGATAACCGGTGGGCCGACGACGTTGAACCCCGGAGCCCTCGACGACCCCCGTGTAGAGAGCGGAACGGAAGCCAGGGCGATTCAGCCGCGCCTCCTCGCTGTCGTTGACCGCATCGACGCCATCGTGCCGACCGCCTCGTACGCGGCGACTCCGACGCGCCAGCCCCGCGCAAGGCCACCGGCGAGGACAGACTCTTCGACCACATCGACGGACAGGTGCACCGAACCCGTACGCGCCGCGAGGATCTCAGCCACGCTCTTCCCGACGCCGGGAAGCCCTGAGATCATCCCCTTGACGCTGCATATCGGTGTTCGAGGCGAACGCGACATAAACGGGAGTCGCATCGTCGTATCGAAGCGGGCGGAGATACGCCACACCATCCGGCGTCACCCCTTCACGACCCACGGGTCGACCAGCTCGACGCCGGTGTACGCGAAGTCCTTCACATTGCGCGTCGCACAGATCGCTCCTTGCGCGAGGCAGATCGCGGCGATCTGCGCGTTGGCCGTGCTGATAGGTGCCCCCACGCTCTCCCGAGCCACGAGCACTTCGGCATAGCGGTCGGCCGCCGGGTCGTCGAACGGCAGCACCGAGCGACTCCCTCGATACGGCTCGAGAGCGGCTTCGACGCGCCTCGTCAACTCATCTTTGCGTCGACCGTCGGGGAGTCGCCGGACACCCGCCAACAGCTCCGCGAGCGTGACGGACGTGATCGCGACATCACCCGTCAACGACGCGAGCCAATCCACCACATGCGCCTCCGGCGACGGCCGGAAGATCTCTGAGATGACGTTCGTGTCGAGAACAATCACTCGAAGTCCACCGCCCGCGCTGCGTCGTCACGCGCGGGGACCTGCAGGTCTTCGACTCCGCCAACGTCCTGCGCAGCTGACAGCAGCGCCATCCCGATGTGCGGCCGTCGAGCCGCCTTCGTCAGGATGTCGCGAACCTCCGCCTCCATGGAACGACCGTGCTCCTTCGCCTGCGTGGCGAGCCGCTGCTTCACTGCGTCGTCGAGCCCACGAACGATGATGGATGGCATCAGCGATCACCTCCTCTGATATCAGGCATGATAGCGCCACCGCAGTGAGCGCACCAGGCACTGTGGCACGCGCCTGATACGGATACCGCCCCAGCCGCCTCGTGCCGAAACGACCAGCGCTGTGTCCGTCGACGGGCACTAGTCACACGTTGAAGCGGAACTCCACCGCGTTCCGTCGTCGAATAACGTAAGCCCTCCGGCCCGGTCCGAGCCCGGTCCGGACCGGAGGGCTGGAGTCAGCCCCGTTCGATCGGGAGCCACAGCTCGCAGGTTGCTGTGCTGAAGTCGTCAGCGTGCTCGAGGATCGACACGATCGACGGCCCCGGGCGCAGCCGCCACGGATTCGATGGGAACCACTCCGACGCCGAGGCAGCGTAAGCGTCCTGTAACGCCGCGGGGTGCGGTCCCGATGTACGGAACACAACCCACTCCCCCGTCTCGAGATCGATCGCATCGAGGTCGCTCGGAGTCTCCGTCCCTCCTTCGACTGCGACCCCGTGCACGTAGGTGAGCTCACTTCCTTCGCGGTAGTCGGGGTCGACGTCAGCGGTCACCTGGAGGATCCCACTCGGCTCCGTGCTGCCGATGTCCTTGAGTCGCTGGTGCTCCGAGACGGGCAACGACGCGATGTGCTGCTGGATGTGTGTATTGACGCCCTCGTGGATCAGCGGCACGCGTGTGGCGTGGCCGACGAGGCGGAAAGCAGGTCGTTCGATGATTCGGGCATCCATGGGGACGCTCCCTTCGACAGTCAGGCGAAACCTGAGCGTGGGTTGGCTTCGAAGGGGGCCACCATCACGACGCACGTCGCCGTGGCTCACGCCGTGCACGGAACGGAACGCGCGCCCGAAGGCTTCGATGGATCCGTACCCGTAGCGCACCGCGATCGTCAGCAGGTCCTCGTCACCGATCAGGTCCGCCGCCGCGACGGTCATCCGCCGTCGACGCACGTACTCGGACACGGGCATACCCGCCAACGACGAGAACATTCGTCGGGCGTGATAACCCGTCGTGCCCATCGACACAGCGAGCACATCGATGTCGATGTCGTCGCCGATACGACTTTCGATCTCATCGACCAGCCGATTGAGGATCTCGATCATGGTTGCTCCCTTCGCCATCCACTCTCGTCCCGACGCTGAACCGCGCGCCCGACAATTCCGATCCGATTCCGTCGCGCCCGCACCCGCTCCACACACTCCGGACAGCGAAGGCCCCGCCGATCACGAAGATCGACGGGGCCCGGCAGGATCAGCTCAGCTCACACGTTAAACCGGAACTCCACCACGTCCCCGTCACGCATGACGTAGTCCTTGCCCTCCATGCGCACCCAGCCCTTGGCCTTGGCCTCGCTCATCGAGCCGGCCTCCATGAGCTGGTCGAACGAGACGATCTCGGCCTTGATGAAGCCGCGCTCGAAGTCGGTGTGGATGACGCCGGCGGCCTGCGGGGCGGTCGCGCCCTTGGGGATCGTCCAGGCGCGCGCTTCCTTGGGGCCGGCGGTGAGGTAGGTCTGCAGGCCCAGGGTGTCGAAGCCGACGCGTGCGAGCTGGTCCAGACCGGATTCCTCCTGGCCGGTGGATTCGAGCATCTCGGCGGCTTCCTCGGCGTCGAGCTCGATCAGCTCGGCCTCGAACTTGGCGTCGAGGAAGATCGCCTCGGCGGGGGCCACGAGCGCGCGCAGCCGCTCCTGCATCTCGGTGTCTGCCAGCCCGTCCTCGTCGGTGTTGAAGACGTAGATGAAGGGCTTGGCGGTCATCAGCTGCAGCTCGCGCAGCTCGGCGACGTCGATGCCGGCGGCGTCGGCGCCCTGGTAGAGGGTCTTGCCGGTCTCCAGCAGTGCCTTGGCCTTGGTGACGTTCTCCAGCACGGTCGGCTCGATCACGCCGCGCTTGGTGTCCTTCTCCAGGCGCTGCAGCGAGTTCTCAATCGTCTGGAGGTCGGCGAGGATCAGCTCGGTGGTGATGATCTCCATGTCACCGGAGGCGTCGACGCTTCCGGGCACGCGGGTCACGTCGGGATCGGAGAAGGCGCGGGTGACCTGGCAGATGGCCTCGGCCTCGCGGATGTTGGCCAGGAACTTGTTGCCCAGGCCCTCCCCTTCGCTGGCGCCCTTGACGATGCCGGCGATATCCACGAAGGAGACGGTCGCGGGGACCACCTTCTCGCTGTCGTACATCTCGGCGAGACGGCCGAGCCGAGGGTCCGGCAGCGGGACCATGCCGACGTTGGGGTCGATGGTCGCGAACGGGTAGTTCGCGGCGAGGACCTCGGCGCGGGTCAGGGCGTTGAACAGGGTGGACTTGCCGACGTTGGGCAGTCCGACGATTCCGATAGTGAGAGCCACGGGAGGAGATTCTACGTGCCACCGCAGCATCGTCACGGTTCCCAGCGGTGAGCCACTGCTCTCAGATCAGGCAGCCGCGCTCGGCGCGGTCACGGCCGGGAGCTCTGGCGTGCACCGGGTCGCATGGTTCCCGGCAGCGTCCCAGCACTCCCGGCCGGGCAGCGCCACGATCCCCGCTCAGTAGGCGACGGTGAAGTGTCCCCGGCGGTGCGCAGGCTTCTCGATCTCGTCGACGATCGCCAGCGCGAGATCCTGGCCCGAGATGAAGGAGCGCCCGTCCTCGTCCCTCATCAGCACCTCGCCGCCGAGGCGGTAGCTGCGTGTGGCCTCGCCCGGCGCGAAAGAGCCGAACTCGGCAGGCGGGCTGATGAAGAACCAGTCCAGATCCTCGTCGGCCGCCTTGAGGTCTTCGAGCACGCTGTCGAGCTCGCGCGGCTCGTCCTTGACCTCGAGCGGGAAGTCGGGCGAGTCCACGAACTTCGGACCCCCCTCGGCGACCAGCAGGGAGCCGGCCCCGCCGATGACGCCGAAGCGGACGCCCTTCTCCTGCGCGAGGCGGGCGACGGTCTTCTCGATGCCGCGCAGCGTGCCGGGCTCGGCCATATCCCCACGCGGTGAGAGAGCGGAGACGACGACGTCGGCGTCCTCCAGGATGCTCGCGATGAAGGACTCCTCGCGTACGTCCCCGGTGCGGTACTCGACGCCCTCGAGGGGATCGGACGGTGCGGTGCGGCTGACGGCGAGCACGTCGTGCCCGCGCTCGGCGGCCTCTGCGGCGAGGTGCCCTCCGGCGTAACCGGTGCCTCCCAGGATGACGATTCGCGACATGACCATTCCTTCCCGCGCCCGCAGGGCGTCCGTCGGCCGGCGGATTGCCACCGTCAGACCTCGCAACTGATTGAACATTGGAGAAACTACTCGCGGTGAGAACGAGACGTCAATGCACGCTCCCGTCGACGTGCAGCGTGGCCCCGACCGAGCGAGGTCGTTCTCGCCGCCTGCCCCCGATTCGGCCTGCGGAGCCCTGTTGCGCGATTACCGTGAGGACATGGCGACCTACCCCTCCCCCGGACCTGGACGGCCCGCATCCCGCAGCAAGCTGCCGTGGATCATCGGCGGGTGCTGCGCTCTTCTCGCGCTGGTGACCGCGCTCGTCGCAGTGGTCGGCGGCGTGTGGTTCTTCGCGCTGCGCGAGACGCCGGAGGACGTCGTCCAGCAATACCTGGATGCCTGGGACGCTCGGGACTGCGAAACCTTCGAAGCGGTCTCCACCGAGGACTTCCGGGGCGAGGACTACACATGCTCCAGCTGGTCGGAGCGCATCCAGGAGGAAGATCTGACCTTCGAGACAGAGATCGGCGAGACCACGATCGACGGCGACCGCGCTGAGGTCCGCATCACCGAGGTGATGACCGACTCCACCGGCAGCTATGAGGCCGTCTACGACTTCCTCCTGATCAAGGACAGCGGTGACTGGCTGCTCGACGGCTCCGAGACGGTCAGGGAGTCTCGCCCCGTCTGAGTCCTCGTGAGCTGACGGCGCGTGGCGGCGCTCGTCCGTCGCACCCCCGTGGTGTGCTGGGCCCATGAGCGGTACACAGATGCTCCTGCTGGGATTCCTGCTGGGCGCGGCGGTCGGAGCCCTCGCCACCTGGCTGCTGCTGCGCGAGCGCGCCCGCGTCGCCGGTGAGCAGCAGCGCGCCGAGGCCGAGGCCTCCGGTCAGCTGCTGCGCCTGGCCGACGAACGCTTCGAGCGCGACGTGGCCCGTCGCGACGCGGCGGAGGAGGAGCGCGAGGCGGAGCTGCAGCGCACCCTCGCCCCCATCACCGCCACGCTCTCGCACCTGGAGCGCTCCCTGGCACGGTCCGAGGCGGCGCGCATGGAGGCCGAGGGGGCGCTGCGCTCCCATCTCGACCAGCTCGCACAGCGCGCGCAGTCGCTGGAGACCGGAACCAGCGCCCTCACCGCGGCGCTGCGGGCACCCACGGCGCGAGGCCGCTGGGGCGAGGTGCAGCTGCGACGGATCGTCGAGGCCGCCGGCATGCTCGAGCACGTCGACTTCAGTGAGCAGCTCGCCGGCACGAGGGCCGACGGGGACAAGGGGCAGCGGCCGGATCTGGTCGTGCATCTGGCCGGCGACAGGCACGTGGTGGTCGACGCCAAGGCACCGATGGACGCCTACCTCGATGCGACCGGCGAGACCGACCCGGATCGCGCCGCGGCACGCCGCCGGGCGCACGCCAAGGCGCTGCGTCACCACGTCGGGGTCATCTCGGGCAAGGCCTATTGGAAGGCGCTCGGGGACACTCCGGAGTTCACGGTGCTGTTCGTACCCAGCGACGGTGTGCTCGCGGCGGCCCTGGAGACGGACCCGGATCTGCTCGAGCACGCTTTCGCCAAGGACGTCGTCGTCGCCTCGCCGGCGACTCTGGTGGCGCTGCTGCGCACCGTCGCGCACACGTGGCGCACCGATGCCCTCAATCGGGATGCGCGCACAGTGCTCGAGGCCGGGCGCGAACTGCACCACCGGCTCGGCACGTTCGTCGGCCATCTGGGCAAGGTGGGCCGGTCACTGGACTCATCGGTCGCGGCGTTCAACGAGGCGGTGGGCTCGCTGCAGTCACGGGTCATGGTCACGGCGCGCCGGTTCGAGGACCTGGGGCTCAGTGGTACGGAGATCGACGAGGTCGATCAGCTCACGCGGCGAGCCCGCACGCTCGATGACGCCGATATCGCAGATCTCGCGCGCCCGGCAGAGGCCCGCGCCCAGTCCCCCGATCGCGAGGATCGCGCCGGCTGATCCATGTATCGCGCGTTCCCGCGGGAACGCTGCACTCCGTCGAGACGTTCCCGCGGGAACGTTTTTCGCGGCTGCGTCAGCTTGGAGGGCAGGTGCCCCGCGGCTCGGCGCTCAGGACTCGATGATGATCAGGATTCGGCCGTGGCGTGGCGACCCGAGGGACGCTGGCGGCGGTCGGTCTCACCGCTGGCCTTCATCGACTGGCGCAGCTCACGGGGCAGGGAGAACATGAGGTCCTCCGTCGCGGTCCGCACGGGCTCGACATCTCCGAAACCGCGCTCGGCGAGCTCGCCGAGCAGCTGCTGGACCAGGATCTCGGGCACGGAGGCACCGGAGGTCACGCCCACGGTCTCGATCCCCTCGAACCACTCGTCGCGCAGCTCGGCGACCGAGTCGATGCGATGGGAGGCCTTGGCGCCGGCCTCCAGCGCCACCTCCATTAGACGCACCGAGTTCGAGGAGTTCGGGGAGCCGACGACCAGGACCAGATCGGCCTGGGGCGCGAGGTTCTTGACCGCGACCTGCCGGTTCTGGGTGGCGTAGCAGATGTCGTCGCTGGGCGGGGCCTGCAGCGCCGGGAAGCGCTCGCGGAGCCTGTTCACGGTCTCCATGGTCTCGTCCACGCTGAGGGTGGTCTGCGAGAGCCACACGACCTTCTCGGGGTCGCGCACCGTCACGTCGCCGACGTCGTCGGGCGAATTGACGACCTGGACGTGCTCCGGGGCCTCCCCCGCCGTGCCCTCGACCTCCTCGTGGCCGTCGTGGCCCACCAGCAGGATGTCGTAGTCCTCGCGGGCGAAGCGCACCGCTTCCTTGTGGACCTTGGTCACCAGCGGGCAGGTCGCGTCGATGGTGCGCAGATTGCGCTCCTCGGCCATCTCGCGAACCTTCGGGGAGATCCCGTGGGCGGAGAAGATCACGAGCGACCCCTCGGGGATCTCGTCGACCTCCTCGACGAAGACGGCGCCCTTCTCCTTCAGCCGATCCACGACGAACTTGTTGTGGACGATCTCGTGGCGCACGTAGACGGTCTCGTCGTAGTGCTCGAGGGCCCGTTCGACGGCGACCACAGCCCGGTCGACTCCGGCGCAGTAGCCGCGCGGCTCGGCAAGAAGGACGGTTCCGTTGCTCACGCCCCCATCGTAGGAGCGCGGAGCCGATCACGGCAGGGACGTGGGGCAAGACTCACCAACCCTGCACAGACCCGGTCCCGGGACGTCACCTCTGAGCGTCCGGGGCGGCGCCCCTCGGGGCGCGATCCCGCTGCGGCAGGGTCGTCGCTCGTGTGCGCCCCGGAACGTTCCTCCCCAGGGCATCTGCATCCCCCGAGCCCGGCGGCGGGGCCCACGCTGTCCCACCCTCGTGCCACAGTGGTGCCCATGAGCGAGACCTCCTCCGAACCCGGCGCGAGCGGTGCCGCGGCGCCGCGGCCGGCCCTGGCTCCCACCGCGGCGCTGACCACGGCGGAGAACCCCTGGCCGCTGCGGCAGCTGTCGGTCAAGGTGAGCGAGTACGTCGCCCGGATGTCCCCCCTGTGGGTCGAGGGCGAGATCGTCCAGCTCAATCGGCGTCCTGGCTCGGGTCTGAGCTTCATGACCCTGCGCGATATCGACGTGGACATGTCCTTCTCGGTGCCGATCCGCGAACACGTGCTGCGTGCCCTGCCGATGGAGCCGGTCGCCGGTGCCCGCGTCGTCGTCCATGCCAAGCCGACGTTCTGGACCAAGCGCGGCAGCCTGCAGCTCGAGGCCGACGACATGCGGCCGGTCGGGCTCGGAGAACTGCTCGCCCGGCTCGAGCAGCTCAAGCGGATCCTGGCCGCAGAAGGCCTGTTCGACGCGTCCCGCAAGCAGTCACTGCCCTTCCTGCCGCGCGTGGTGGGCCTGATCTGCGGCCGCGAGTCCGCCGCCGAGCGTGACGTGGTGGTCAATGCACGGCGCCGCTGGCCGGCAGTGCAGTTCGAGATCCGGGAAGTGGCGGTGCAGGGCACCAAGGCCGTGCGGGAGGTCTCCGCGGCGCTGCGCGAGCTCGACGAGCGCGAGGACGTCGACGTCATCATCCTCTCGCGCGGGGGCGGCTCCCTCGAGGACCTGCTGCCCTTCTCCGACGAACAGCTGACCCGGCTGGTCGCCACCGCGAGCACCCCGATCGTCTCCGCGATCGGCCACGAGGTCGATACGCCCCTGATCGATCTCGCGGCCGACGTGCGCGCCTCCACTCCCACCGATGCCGCCAAGCGCGTGGTCCCCGACATCCAGGCGGAGCTGGAGCAGCTGAACCTGGGACGCACCCGGCTGCGCTCCGCGATCCGTGCCCGGTTGGAGCGGGAGCAGTCCGCGCTGGATGCGATGCGCTCGCGCCCCGTGCTGGAGAATCCCTCGACCATCCTGGCCGGGCGCGCCGACGAGATCCGTTCCCGGATCGCCCTGGCCCGCACCCTGGTGGGATCGCGACTGGACCGCGCCGCCGACCAGATCGACCACCTCGGCCGGCAGGTGCGCTCCCTCAGTCCGCTGGCCACTCTCGAGCGCGGCTACGCGGTGGCGCAGACGGCCGATGGCAGCATCGTGCGCTCCCCGGAAGCAGTCGCCGTCGGGGAGCCTGTGTCGGTGCGTGTCGCCGGCGGACGCTTCGGCGCCCAGCGCACCGAGAACGACCCGTACACGCCGCCGGCGCCCTGACCCTGCCGTCCTGATCCCGTGCCCTCCGACCGTGAAGGAAGCCCATGAACCAGTCCCCTGCCGAGACTCCCACCGGCCCGTCCGACGCCGCGAGCACGGACGATCACCAGGCCGCGGAGACCGTCCCCGAGGTCACTCCCAAGGAGGACCAGCAGCTTCCGGCCGACATCGCCGAGCTGTCCTACGAGGCCGCCCGCGACCAGCTGGTCGAGGTCGTGCGCCGCCTCGAATCCGGTCAGGGCGGCCTCGAGGACTCCATCGGGCTGTGGGAGCGCGGCGAGATGCTCGCCCGACGCTGTCAGCAGTGGCTCGACGGGGCACGCGAGCGCCTCGATGAGGCCGTCAGCGCGCGGCGGAAGGACGACTGAGCCCGGCATTCCGGCCTCGGCCAGCGTGAGCGTGGACGCGGGGAGGTCGTCGAATGGCGGCGCCCTCCACGAGCTTCGTCCCCGGCCCGGCGTCAGGCAGCCGTGCCCTGCTCCATGTCGGCAAGTGCGGCTTCGGTGAGGGTTCGCAGCTCGGCAGGGTCGGCATCTCCATGCACCAGGATTCCGAAGTCCTCTCCCTGGCAGGCGATGCCCCGCTCAGTGGCGTCCCCCTCGCCACCGCGGAGGACCTGACAGCCGGCCCCGCCGATGCTGAGCTCCTCCTCGACCACGGCACCGGGAAGCGCGGAGGAGAGCATGGGCGCGCTGACCTCGGCTTCCTCGGTCAACGTCATCAGGGCTCCCTCCGGCGAGGAGTACTGCACCTGCCAGCGCGCGTTCTCGCCACCGGTGAACCGCGCCGAGCGTTCGGTCCATCCCTGGCCGAGCGCCGGCGCAGCGACCGGGAAGCCGGCCTCGGCCTGCGCACGCTGGGCGCTCGAGGCGACGTCGACCTCGGAGTTCTCCAGCGGTTCGCGATCGAGATCGCTGCCCACGCCGAAGAACGCGATCCCGACAATGACCACCACGGCGACCGTCAAGCTGAGAGCCCACACCATGTTGCGCAGAACCGTGTTCTGCTTCGTGGGCAGTTGATACGCCGATTTCGGCTGCGCAGGCGGGTCCTGGTTCTCCGGCGCGGCAGGCTGAGCGTCGGTCGTCTCATCGGGGGGCACGTGCATGGCCCCATTGTCCCGCACCGCGCCTCCACGGCCGACGCCTCGCGCGCCCGTACCGCTCTCCCGCACGCTCTCCGCCACGGCGGCGGCCCATCGGGTTCGCCCTGGCCCCGGAAACCTGCGATGATCGAGCGGTGACCGCGAGATTCCTCATCGTCGGAGAAGCACTCACTGACATCGTTGTCGGCGCCGACGGCGCCCGTCGTGAGCATCCCGGCGGTTCCCCCATGAACGTGGCCGTCGCGCTGAGCCGCCTCGGCCACACCACCCATCTGCTCACCCACATCGGCAACGATGCTCGAGGCGACGCCATCCGCGCCCATCTCGCCGAGTCCCGGGTCGAGCTGACCCCGGCGAGCTCGCTCGAGGGGCCCACCTCGACTGCTGAGGCCGTGCTGGATGCGAACGGGTCCGCCACCTACACCTTCGATCTGGCGTGGGACCCCGACCCGGCCGGGCTGCCCGAGAACGTCGGCGCCGTGCACACCTCCTCGATCGCCGCCGTGCTGGATCCCGGTGCCGCGACCGTCACGGATGTCCTGCGCCGCGCCCGCGAGCGCTCGACCATCAGCTACGACCCCAACGCCCGGCCGACCCTCATGGGCGATCCGGTGGCGGTGCGCGAGAGAGTCGAGGCGAACATCGCTCTCAGCGACATCGTCAAAGCCTCCGACGAGGACGTGACCTGGCTGTACGACACCGAGGACGTCGAGGACGTGGTCGCCTCCTGGCGCGATCTGGGCCCAGGGCTGACCGTCATGACCCGCGGCGGCGAGAGCGCAGTCGGATTCACCGACGGCGGTCGCGTGCAGGTCTCCCCCGTGGTCACCGAGGCGGTCGACACCGTCGGCGCCGGGGACACCTTCGCCGCCGGCATCCTCGATGCGCTCGCCGACAAGTCGCTGCTGGGCGCCGATCGCCGCGAAGGACTGGCGTGGCTGCCCTCCGACGACGTCGCCGCCGTGCTGCGGCGCGCCTCAAGGCTCGCCGCCATCACCGTCTCGCGGCCCGGCGCGGATCCGCCGTGGAGCCATGAGCTGAGCTGAGCTCCGCCCGCGCTCGGACACCCATCGCCGGGGACCGCAATTCCCCGTCGGCCCCATAGCAACCGCACGACCCGATTCGATCGTCCGACAGCTCGATCGTACGAACAGACTGAGGGAGGCCTCTCCATGTCCCAGACCACGCCGGCCAGTGACCAGGACGACTACCGCATCGAGCACGACACCATGGGTGAGGTCCGGGTGCCCGCCTCGGCCCTGTACCGTGCGCAGACCCAGCGCGCCGTCCAGAACTTCCCGATCTCCGGGCAGGGGCTGGAGAACGCGCACATCCACGCCCTCGCCCAGGTGAAGAAGGCGGCGGCGCGCGCGAACAAGGACCTGGGAGTCCTGGCGGGGGATATCGCCGATGCGATCGTGGCCGCCGCGGATGAGGTCATCGCCGGCGATCACGACGGCCAGTTCCCCGTGGACACCTACCAGACCGGCTCCGGCACCAGCTCGAACATGAACATGAACGAGGTGCTCGCGACCCTGGCCAGCGACGGCGGCCCCGAGGTCCACCCCAACGATCACGTCAACGCCTCGCAGTCCTCCAACGACGTCTTCCCCACCTCCGTGCACGTGGCCGTCACCGAAGGCGTCGCCAAGCAGCTGCTGCCGGCGCTGGACCACCTCGCCGAGTCGCTGGAGACCAAGGCCGAGGCCTGGAAGGCGGTCGTGAAGTCCGGCCGCACCCACCTGATGGACGCCACCCCGGTCACCCTCGGCCAGGAGTTCGGGGGGTATGCGGCCGCGATCCGCTACGGCATCGAGCGCGTCGAGGCCGCCCTGCCCCGCACCGCCGAGGTCCCACAGGGCGGCACCGCCGTGGGCACCGGGATCAACACCCCTGCGGGATTCCCGCAAAAGGTCATCGCCAACCTCGCCGAGCAGACCGGGCTCCCGCTGACCGAGGCCCGCAACCACTTCGAGGCGCAGTCGGCCCGCGACGGCCTGGTGGAGATGTCCGGTGCGCTGCGCACCATCGCCGTCTCGCTGACCAAGATCTGCAACGATCTGCGCTGGATGGGTTCGGGCCCCAACACCGGGCTCGGCGAGATCGCACTGCCGGACCTCCAGCCCGGCTCCTCGATCATGCCGGGGAAGGTCAACCCGGTGATCCCCGAAGCCGTGCTGATGGTCAGCGCCCGCATCGTCGGCAACGATGCAGCCATCGCCTGGGGTGGCGCCCAGGGCTCTTTCGAGCTGAACGTCCAGATCCCGCTGATGGGCACCAGCCTGCTGGAGTCGATCCGTCTGCTCTCCAACGCCTCGCGGGTGCTGGCGGACAAGACCGTCGACGGGCTCGTCGCCAACGAGGAGAAGGCCCGGTTCTACGCCGAGGCCTCCCCCTCCATCGTGACGCCGCTGAACAAGCTGATCGGCTACGAGAGCGCCGCGAAGATCGCCAAGCACGCCGTGGCGGAGCGGGTCTCCGTGCGCGAGGCCACGATCGCGCTGGGCTTCGTCGAGCGCGGCGAGCTCACCGATGAGCAGCTCGACGCGGCCCTCGACGTGCTCTCGATGACGGCGCCGCAGGCCTGACGCGGCGGCCTCAGCCCGGGCCACCCGCCCGAGCCTGCGCCAGGAACCGCACACGGCGGCGTCGGCGCCGCCCGACGTAGGACTGCACGGGCTCATCCTAACCGGCGCCGACATGGAGCCAGCATGTGCACAGCTAGGTCCATATAGCGCCTAGGGCATGTCTCCTATTTGCGTAGCCAGGCGATGACGGCGCAGAGGACGACGCTGGCGCGGTAGGTGATGGCGTGTTTGTCGTAGCGGGTGGCGATCCCGCGCCACTGTTTGGCCAGGCCGAACTGCCGCTCGACGACGTTGCGGCCAGCGTATGCGGTCTGGTCGAGTCCGGGCGGTCGGCCCCCGCAGGAACCCTTCCTCTGGCGGGCA
>NZ_JBHTDM010000013.1:0-737 GCF_042666535.1 Brachybacterium sp. GCM10030252
CCCTCGAGTACTCGACCCCGATCGAGGTTGAGGCCGCCTACGCTGAGTCCCGGGAGCCCTCACCGGCCCCCGCATAGAAAGCGGAACGGAAGCCAGGGCGCTTCAGACGGCCACCAGCACGGAGATGACGATGGAGTTCGTCAGTGCCCGAGAAAAATCGATGATCTCTAGGTAGCTGCGCACTGGACCGAGGTCCAGGCTCTCGGGCCACGCAAGGGGGCCATTGGTGGAGTAGTCCGCCGGACTCTTGAAGGCGTTCAGCACGACCAGCAGGAACGGAGCAAGGACCACCAGGGCAGCGACACAGGTCAGGACGAGCGTCAGGAGTGAGGCCGGGCGGAGGCGGATGTTCAGTCCGCGTATGCGAGATGAGTGCGAGCCCACCGGCATGTTTGGCGTGGTAGTCAGTGTGTCAGGCATTCTCGGTCCTCCTCTGGAACCAGAGCATCACGAGCGCGACGACGAGGATCACAGCGGCCATGACGGTGGCGATCGCGGAGCCGTAGCCGACCTGCGAGAGCTCGAAGAAGTTCCGGTAGGCGTAGTAGGACGGGACAACAGTCGATCCCTCGGGGCCGCCACCAGTGAGGATCAGGATCGGCGCGAAGACCTTCAGCGCCGCCACGGTCGCGCCTGAGTTGATGCATTTGCTTAGTGTCCCGGTTGCCCGGTGATCTGCTCGATGATCGTGGCGGCGTCCTCGGGGATCTGGGGCGGGATCAGTTGGGTGTGATCGC
>NZ_JBHTDM010000014.1:0-867 GCF_042666535.1 Brachybacterium sp. GCM10030252
CTAGGGCGTGTCTCCTATATGTGAGGCGGTTTCACTTGAGAGCCTGTATGCATGGCTACCGCGACGACTCGACATCAGGTCCTGTCCGACGAGCAGTGGGAGCGGATCGAGCCGCTGTTGCCGTCGAACAAGGGTCGCAAAGGGCATCCCTTCCGCGACAACCGGAAGATCGTCGAGGGCATCATCTACCGGTCCCGCACCGGGATCCCGTGGCGCGACCTGCCGCGTGACCAGTTCGGACCGTGGCAGACGGTGTGGAAGCGCCACTACCTCTACGCCCGGCTCGGGGTCTGGGACCGAATCCATGCCGCACTGATGGCGCAGGCCGACGCGGCAGGCGGCATCGACTGGACGGTCTCGGTGGATTCGACGATCAGCCGAGCCCACCAGCACGGGACCAACACAACTCGTCCCGACCAGCCCACAGGGGGCGGGCGCGAACCACAAGAATCCGACCGCTGAGGAGCCCGAAGGCCACGCGGTCGGCAGGTCACGCGGCGGGCTGGGCAGCAAAGTCCATGCCGCGGTCGACGGCAATGGCATGCCGCTGGCGATCGTTCTGACCGGCGGTCAACGCAACGACGGCGCGATGCTCGTCGAGGTCCTCGACGATATTCGAGTCCCTCGCCTTGGCCCCGGAAGGCCCCGGACCCGGCCTGCTGCGGTGGTCGCCGACAAGGCCTACTCCTCGGGCAAGACCCGCCGGATGCTTGCGGCTCGGGGCATCAAGGCCGTGATCCCGCAGAAGTCCGACGAGCTCGTTGCCCGCCAGAGGAAGGGTTCCTGCGGGGGCCGACCGCCCGGACTCGACCAGACCGCATACGCTGGCCGCAACGTCGTCGAGCGGCAGTTCGGCCTGGCCAAACA
>NZ_JBHTDM010000015.1:0-1283 GCF_042666535.1 Brachybacterium sp. GCM10030252
TGCACAACTCGCTGGTGGTCACGTTCATCTACGTGTTCGTCGGTACGCCTTTGCAGCTGCTGGCGGCGCTGCTGCTGGCGGTGGTGCTGAACCAGGGCATGAAGGCACTGGCGTTCTACCGCTCGGTGTTCTATCTGCCGTCCCTGCTGGGCGGCTCGGTCGCGATCGCGATCCTGTGGCGCCAGATGTTCGGCGCCAGCGGTCTGGTCAATCAGATCGGCGAGATGCTGGGATTCGAGAACCTGCCCGGCTGGGTGTCCAATCCCGATACGGCGCTGGGCACGATCATCCTGCTGCACGTGTGGACGTTCGGGTCTCCGATGATCATCTTCCTCGCCGGGCTGCGGCAGATCCCGCAGATGTACTACGAGGCGGCCTCGGTCGACGGCGCCTCGAAGGTGGCGCAGTTCTTCCGGATCACGATCCCGCTGCTGACCCCGATCATCTTCTTCAACGTGGTGCTGCAGGTGATCAACGCCTTCCAGTCGTTCACCCAGGCGTTCGTCGTCTCGGGCGGCACCGGCGGGCCCTCGGATTCGACGATGTTCTACACGCTGTACCTGTATCAGAAGGGCTTCGCCCAGTTCGACATGGGCTATGCGTCGGCGATGGCGTGGCTGCTGCTGATCATCGTCGCGATCTTCACCGCGATCAACTTCTTCGTCTCCAAGTTCTGGGTGTTCTACGATGACTGATCTGCAGAGCCGGCCGAGCCCGGCAGCCGCCTCCCGCGATGACACGGCGTCCGCGCCGATCGTCCCGAAGCCCCGTCCCCGGCGCCTGGTCCGCCGCACCCTCAAGCACCTGGTGATGATCGCGGCCAGCATCGCGATGATCTACCCGCTGCTGTGGATGATCGTCTCCTCCCTGCGGCCCAACGACGAGATCTTCCGCAACCCGGGCCTGCTCCCGATCAGCTTCAACACGGAGAACTATGTCGAGGGGTGGAACGCGCTCGCGCAGCCGTTCTCCCACTACCTGATGAACTCGACGCTGCTGGTGCTGGGCTGCGTGATCGGCAATCTGATCGCGTGCTCGCTGACGGCCTATGCGTTCGCGCGGCTGCGATTCTGGGGCCGCAACATCGCGTTCGCGATCATGCTGATGACGCTGATGCTGCCGATCCACGTGGTGATCGTGCCGCAGTACATCATGTTCTCCCAGACCGGATGGGTGAACACCCTGCTGCCGCTGATCCTGCCGAAGTTCCTGGCCACCGACGCGTTCTTCGTGTTCCTCATGGTCCAGTTCATCCGCGGCATCCCGCGCGAGCTCGACGAGGC
>NZ_JBHTDM010000016.1:0-1295 GCF_042666535.1 Brachybacterium sp. GCM10030252
TCCCCACCTTCCTCCGAGTTGACCCCGGCAGTCTCCCATGAGTCCCCGCCATTACGCGCTGGCAACATGGAACGAGGGTTGCGCTCGTTGCGGGACTTAACCCAACATCTCACGACACGAGCTGACGACAACCATGCACCACCTGTGCACCAGTCCAAAGAAAGCCACATTTCTGCAGCCGTCCGGTGCATGTCAAGCCTTGGTAAGGTTCTTCGCGTTGCATCGAATTAATCAGCATGCTCCGCCGCTTGTGCGGGCCCCCGTCAATTCCTTTGAGTTTTAGCCTTGCGGCCGTACTCCCCAGGCGGGGCACTTAATGCGTTAGCTACGGCGCGGAAAACGTGGAATGTCCCCCACACCTAGTGCCCAACGTTTACGGCATGGACTACCAGGGTATCTAATCCTGTTCGCTACCCATGCTTTCGCTCCTCAGTGTCAGTAATGGCCCAGAGACCTGCCTTCGCCATCGGTGTTCTTCCTGATATCTGCGCATTTCACCGCTACACCAGGAGTTCCAGTCTCCCCTACCACACTCTAGCCTGCCCGTACCCACCGCACGCCCGAGGTTGAGCCTCGGGTTTTCACGGCAGACGCGACAAGCCACCTACGAGCTCTTTACGCCCAATAATTCCGGACAACGCTTGCGCCCTACGTATTACCGCGGCTGCTGGCACGTAGTTAGCCGGCGCTTCTTCTGCAGGTACCGTCACTTTCGCTTCTTCCCTACTGAAAGAGGTTTACAACCCGAAGGCCGTCATCCCCCACGCGGCGTCGCTGCATCAGGCTTTCGCCCATTGTGCAATATTCCCCACTGCTGCCTCCCGTAGGAGTCTGGGCCGTGTCTCAGTCCCAGTGTGGCCGGTCGCCCTCTCAGGCCGGCTACCCGTCATCGCCTTGGTGAGCCATTACCTCACCAACAAACTGATAGGCCGCGAGTCCATCCCTCACCGAAAAACTTTCCAACCCACACCATGCGGTGCGAGCTCATATCCGGTATTAGCCTCGATTTCTCGAGGTTATCCCGAAGTGAAGGGCAGGTTACTCACGTGTTACTCACCCGTTCGCCACTAATCAGACCGTGCAAGCACGGTCGTCATCGTTCGACTTGCATGTGTTAAGCACGCCGCCAGCGTTCGTCCTGAGCCAGGATCAAACTCTCCATGAAAACATAGAAAAAACCCTGGCAAACAACAAACAACCAGCATATAACTGCTGTATCATCCGTTAAAATTTGCCAATCAAATATTGGCATCAACAAACAGACACGCTATTGAGATATCAAGCAACACGCGCAC
>NZ_JBHTDM010000017.1:0-1306 GCF_042666535.1 Brachybacterium sp. GCM10030252
TGAAGCGCCCTGGCTTCCGTTCCGCTTTCTATGCGGGGGCCGGTGAGGGCTCCCGGGACTCAGCGTAGGCGGCCTCAACCTCGATCGGGGTCGAGTACTCGAGGGCCTGATGGAGTCGCTGGTGGTTCCACCAGTGGACCCAGTTCATCGTTGCGAACTCAACCTCGGTCATCGACGGCCACGCGGTCCGGGCGTGGATCAGCTCGGTTTTATAGAGCCCGTTGACGGTCTCGGCCAGGGCATTGTCGTAGCTGTCGCCGCGTGAGCCGACCGAGGCGGTGATCCCGGCCTCGGCGAGGTGCTCGGTGTAGCGAATGGAAACGTATTGGCTTCCTCGGTCGCTGTGATGGACCAGATCGGTGATGGCCTGGTCTTTCGCAGCGATCAGCGCGTGCTGCAGGGCCTCGAGGGGTAGGTCCTCGGTGCGCATCGTCGCCCGGGTCGCCCAGCCCGCGATCCGGCGGGAGAAGGCGTCGATGACGAACGCGGTGTAGCAGAATCCGCTGGTGGTGCGCACGTAGGTGATATCAGCGACCCAGAGCTGGTTCGGGCCGGGAGCGTGGAAGTTCCGCTCGACCAGGTCTGGCCGATGATCCGGCACCGACGCCGGTTTCGTGGTGCGGGGCTTCCGTCCCCGGACAACGCCGTGCAGGCCGGCTGTGCGCATGAGCCGGGCGCACTGGTCGCGTCCGATGTCCCAGCCCTCGCGGCGCATGGCATGCCACATCTTCCGCGCCCCATAGACGCCATAGTTCTGAGCGTGGATGCGCTTGACCTCGGGGATCAGGGTTTGGTCTCGCAGGGCACGGTCGCTGGCCGGTCTCCTCTTAGCGGCGCGGTATCCGCGTGAGGTGATGAAGCCGCCCTCGGCTGCCGCGAGGGTGCGGCAGATGAGCTCGACCCCGAACTGATCGCGGTGCAGGTCGATGAACGCGATCATTTCGTCGAGGGGCGGTCGAGCTCCGCGGCGAAAAACGCCGATGCGGACTTGAGGATCTCGTTCGCCCTGCGCAGCTCGGCGTTCTCCCGCTTGAGCCGGCGGATCTCCTCCTGCGCCTCGGTCGATCGGCCCGGCTTGGTCCCGGCATCGACGTCGGACTGCTCGATCCAGCGTCGCAGCGACTCCTTCGACACGTTCAGCTTCGGGGCGATCTCGGTGATCGCCTGGTACTGCGACAGGCCCTCCTCGGCCTCCATCCGATCGGTGACCATGCGAATGGCACGGTCCCGGAACGACTGTGGGTACTTGCTCGGCATGTTCCAATCCTCCTCGTATCAGGATCGGAACGAAACCCAGGGCGCTTCA
>NZ_JBHTDM010000018.1:0-1434 GCF_042666535.1 Brachybacterium sp. GCM10030252
CATGGGTATCTCCTATGTCAAGCGGCTTGCGGGATGCAAGTCGTTGAGGTGGGGTTCAGTGAGATCGGGGTGTTCATGAGTGCTGCGGCGTGGGCACGGGTAAGAGTGCGCCAGATGCGGCGGACGATCGCGTTCTTCAGGCAGCGGAGGGCTTCCATCACGGTCTTCCCGTCTGCTCGGAGTCGTTCGTAGTACTCCTTGCCTGGCCCCTCGAGACGGACCTGAGTGAGGGCGATGCGATGGATGGCGCAGTTCAGCTGTCTGTTCCCGCCCCTGTTCAGACGGACTCTGCCTTCTGTCTTGCCTGACCAGACCGGGATCGGGGCGCAGCCGGCGAACATCGCGAACTTCGACTCCGTGGCGAATCGTTCGATCCCGGCGGTCTCGGCGATGATCTTCGCGGCAGACAGCTCCGCGCAGCCGGGAATCTCCAGCAGCACCGGCTCCAGCTCCCTCACCATGGCACGCAGCCGCGCATCGAGCTCCCCGATCAAGGAGCACAGCCGTTCGAGATCGGCAAGGACCATGCCCGCGATCTCCGCGACGATCCCCTCGCTCGCCTCGATCACGCCCCGCACCTGTTCCTGGGCAGGTCGATGAGTCAGCGCGCGTGGTGCCGGGTCGATGTCGGGATCGAGTTCGTGCAGGTGCCAGCGCAAGCGGTTGATCACTCGAGTCCGCTCCGCGACCAGGTCCTCACGACGAGCAAGAACGAGCTTGACCTCCCTCGCCTGCTCATCGGTGAACGCGGCCGGCAGGTCGTCCTCGCGGGCCATCGCTCGCGCGACTGCGAGAGCATCGATCGGATCGGACTTGCCGCGGGTGCGCGATGCGGCGCGCTGGCGGGCCATCAGCTTCGCCGGCACCCTGAGCACCGGCTCGCCGTGGGCCAGGAGATCGCGCTCGAGCAGACCGGTGAGGTGGCGGCAGTCCTCCAGCCCCCACCGGCGATCCTGCTCGATGAAAGATGCCCTGGCCCACCGGTAGGCCTTCTCATGACCGCTGTGGGTCGCGCGGACAGTGATCTGCCCGATCTGTTTGCCCGCCGCGTCGACCGCGACGAAGGTATGCGAGTTCTTGTGGACGTCAGCGCCGATCAGGACCACCATGGTGACTGCCTCCCTTGAATCCGAGTGGGGTCAAACGGTCGGGCCGGTCGGCGGACAAACCTCAGTGGGGCAGCTGCACGCTCCTATCAAGTCACGCCGGCCGGTCCTTCCACCCGGCGACGGCAATACCCATGAAAGCCAGCTCAGCGAGGAGCGGCAGCCACTGTACGGGCCAATCACCGGATGGAAGCGATCCAACCACCGCGACATCCGCGGCACCACAGAGCCTCACACTGAGGAGCGGCAGCCACTGTACGGGCCAATCACCGGATGGAAGCGATCCAACCACCGCGACATCCGCGGCACCACAGAGCCTCACACTGAC
>NZ_JBHTDM010000019.1:0-1482 GCF_042666535.1 Brachybacterium sp. GCM10030252
CATGAGTTCCCTGAGTCAACCTCTAGGCCGTGAGAGCGCTGCTGTGGTCGTTTCTGTCGGTTCTGCGCCGCTCGTGGATGGTGGGGTCGTAGCACGTTCCGTCGCGCCAGCAGGCGTAGATGATCCGCAGCCAGGAGCGGGCCAGGATCCGCACGGCGTGGGGATGTCGTTTGCCTTGTTCTCGAGCGGTGTCGTAGATGTTTCTGGCCCAGGTCGAGGAGTGTCGGGAGTTGTCGGCCCAGCGGATGAGGGCTTGTCTGGCTCGCCGGTTGGTGGCGTAGCGGAACACGACTGCGCGGGACTTGCCCGAGGCGCGGGTGACGGGCACGACGCCGGCTTCGGCAGCGAGCTGGTCCGCGCTGGCGGCGTGCTCCAGCAGGGGGCCGGCCTCGCCGATGATCTGGGCGAGGTTGACGGTCCCCACCCTGGGAAGGTTCTCGATCAGGGCTGCCCAGGGGTGGGTGGCCAGAGCCGTGTCGATCTGGGCCTCGAGCTCGCAGATCACGGTCTTCAGGGCGCGGATGACGGCGATCTGGTTGCGCACCAGCACGGTGATCGTCTCGTCACTCAGTCTGGAGACGGGCGCGGGAGCGTTACGGAGCCTGCCGATCAGTACGGCAGGATCGGTGCGTCCGGAGTAGTGCTGGCGGGCCAGCCAGTCGCGCATTCTCGCCGGTGCCAGGTGCCGCGCGGAGCTGCGGGTGGGGAAGCGATCGCAGAATGCCAGGGCGATGTCGGAGTCCAGGTCAGCGAAGACCGTCCCGGCACCGGGCCAGTGTTCGGCCAGCAGCGCGGCGAGCTGGTTGGTCGCCGTCACGCGGGCGGTGACCTGATCCTCGCGGGCGCGCACCAGGGCTTGCAGCTCGAGGGTGGTCTGCTCGGTCGGGCGCAGGGTCCTCAAGCGGTGGCCGTCGGTGCGCAGGTAGTCAGCGAGCTTGAACGCGTCGCCGGGATCGTCCTTCGCGCGGGCCGCGCCCCAGCGGGGACGCACAGCGTTGAACGCATTGGGGTGGACGGCCACGACCGGGTGTCCGGCCGCCAGGAGTCGGTCCACGATCAGCCCGCGGGTGGTCTCGATCGCGACCGGCAGGTCAGCCGGCGCGGCGTGGCCGGCCAGGCGAGCGAATGTGGCGCGCAGGCCGTCCTCGTTGTGAGGGGTGGGCCAGCGATCGACGAGATGGCCGTGGTCGTCGATGACCGCAATTGCATGGGTGGTGTTGCCCCAGTCCCATCCGACATACATGCACGTACTCCAGGTCTTTCGAAGGAGCACCACTTGGTGGAGGACATCTGCCGGAAGCTCACTGCTCGGCCCTCGAGGGGGCATGTTCCTGACGCCGTTCAGATGGCCTCGGCCCGGCAGGGCTGGCAGAACTCATGCTGGCCGTCGAACGGCTCGCATCCTAGGCCATGCACCCGCCGGGACCGAGTGGTCACGACCCTACCGAACAAGGCCGCACTAAGGAGGGTCCCCCAGTGAGC
>NZ_JBHTDM010000020.1:0-1522 GCF_042666535.1 Brachybacterium sp. GCM10030252
ACCCCTGCCGTCAGGCTGGCTGTGAGTCATGGAGGCGTAGCCGCGGTGTAGCCGCGTCAGGAGAGGAGAAGCCCGTGTCGATCAGCCCCGGCTATACCGAGGACGAGATCCGTGAGATGGTTTACCACTACGAGTGCCTTCCTCACGGCGCGAAGTTGGAGTGGGTGAAAGCGCAACCCTTCTCGTTAGGTGAACTTCGCCGCTGGCGCCGCTCTGTTCATGAAGGAGATCTGTCTCGAGGTTTGATTCCTCGTGATGACATCAGTCCTTCAACCTCGATCAAGGAGCGTAGGCGAATGGCGCACGAACACTCCCTTCGAAACACTGAGAAGCGAGTCTGTGAACTCGAAGACGAGAACAAGCGTCTGCGAGAGGCGAATGACGCTCTGGGAAAAGCTATCGGGCTTCTGCACAATTACAGCGCGCAGAGGCCAGACGGCAGCCCGGAAGCGACGAGTCCCGACGGTTCCTCCACCACGAAAACCAACTCGTCAGAGAGCTGACAAGACTTTACGGTTCTCAGCGACAAGCTCTAAAGCTGACCGGCTTGAGTCGGAGCACGTGGCATTACCGGATTAACCCGCGTCCTCCCAAAGTCTCTCCCATCCATCAACGCGAGCGTCATTACCCCAATCGGGTCTCCACAGAGGAGCGCGAGGCGATCAGCTCGCGCATAGACACCGCTCGCGGCGAAGGACTCTCGGTGCAGCAGGCGTACTACAGCACCTGGGACGAGGGGCGCATGCACGGCAGCCAGAGCACCTGGCATCGCGTCGGAGGCAAGCTCACCGGTCCACCAGACGTCGGGGCCGGCACTTCGAACCGCCCCCGGAACTCGAGGCAGCTACCGGTCGTCGTGGCATCTGGGCCCGGGCAGGCGTGGAGCTGGGACATCACCGAGTTGAAATCAACCTACTCGCGCATCACCTTCAAAATGTACTCGGTCATTGACATCTTTTCCCGGTATCGCATCGCGAGTCGAGTTGAGTTCGACTCGGCAGGATGTCACGCCGTTGAAATGTTTACCGAAGCCATCGCAAGGGAGGGCGCCCCTCGAGTGATCCACTCAGACAACGGTGGGACAATGAAATCAACCGCGCTCATGAACCTTTTCGATGAGCACGGCATCGGGGCCAGCAATAGTCGGCCATATGTCTCCAATGACAACCCGTACTCTGAGGCCGAGTTCAGCACAATGAAAAGCCGCTCGTCATACCCGGAGTATTTCGAGAGCTTGCAGAACGCTCGTGAGTTCGACCACGCATATACCGTGTGGGCGAACAATCAGCAGTACCACTCTGGCGTCGCCCACTTCACGCCGTCGCAAGTGCACTTTGGTACATGGCGCACAGTGTGGGCAAGGCGCGAGGCGACCCTACAGCGTTACTACGAGTCCCATCCCGAGCGCTTCCGAGCAAAACCCAAAACGCCGTCCCCACCAGCTACGGTCGGGATCAATCACCTCGTGCAAACAGCCTGACCCAGAACAGCCACTGACTCCAACCAGCTTGACAACACCCGT
>NZ_JBHTDM010000021.1:0-1751 GCF_042666535.1 Brachybacterium sp. GCM10030252
CCTGACTTGATGCACGGTGATGTCGCTGGCGAGCTATCAACCCGTTGACCTGGAGGTTTGTGGGTCGAGGTGGGTGATTCGGGATACTAACGGGGTGGCGTTCGTGCGGAAGGTGAGGACCGGGTCCGGAGCGACTGCGGTGCAGGTCGTCCAGAAGCGGCACGGGAAGCTGGAGATCATCCAGCACCTCGGCTCCGGTCATAGTCCGGTCGAGGTCGCACTGCTGGTCCAGCGGGGCCGCGAGATCCTCCAGGGCGAGCAGGAAGCCCTCGAACTGGGCGTGGATTCCGGAGCGGATACCACGCTGGCCCGCCCCGCAGAGCAACAGCCCCAACTCATCCCGACTGCTGCACCACCAGCAGAGACGTCTGCTGCGGGAAGTCACGGTGGTGTTCGCGTCGTGGGAACCACCAGCGATGTGCTCTGGTCCACGTTGAGAGCTGCGTACTCGCGCCTGGGCTTCGGGGTCGTCGAGGACGAGGTGTTCGAGCAGGTCGTGCTGGCACGCTTGGTGGAGCCGACCTCGAAGCTCGATTCGATCCGTGTGCTCGAGGGGCTGGGTGTGGATCCACCGCATCACGCGACGATCTATCGCCACCTCCGCCAGGCCCAGGAACGCCGCTATCGCGACCAGATCGCCACGAAGTGCTTCGAACACACCGCCACCAGCGGCGACATCTCTCTGGTCCTCTACGACGTCACCACGCTCTACTTCGAGGCAGAGTACGAAGATCAGTTGCGCAAGGTCGGCTACTCCAAGGAGCGCCGGGTGGATCCGCAGATCGTGGTCGGGCTGCTGGTGGACCGCAACGGATTCCCGTTGGAGATCGGCTGCTTCGAGGGCAACCATGCGGAGACCCGCACGATCGTGCCGATCATCAAGCAGTTCCAGGCCCGTCACAACCTCGCCGACATGGTCGTTGTCGCTGATGCGGGGATGCTCTCCACCGCCAACCTGACCGCGCTGGACGAAGCGGGTCTGAGATTCATCGTCGGCTCGAGACAGGTCAAAGCCCCCGGTGACCTCGCCAATCACTTCCACTGGAACGGGGACGCCTTCGAGGATGGACAGCTGATCGACACCATCACGCCCCGCCACGGCAACGCCAAAACGGAGCAGAAGCGGCGCCGGCGGGAACCGGTCTGGAATGCCGAGGAGCATCCCGGGCATTGGCGCGCGGTCTGGGCCTTCTCGAAGAAGCGCGCTACCCGGGATGGGCACACGCTGACCGCGCAGGAGAACCGTGCCCGCGCGGTCATCGACGGGGACGCGGCGGTGAAGTCGACCCGGTTCGTCAAGACCACCGCCGCGGGCCGGGCCCTCGACGAGGGGTCCCTCGAACGAGCTCGTGGCCTGGTCGGGCTGAAGGGCTACGTCACCAACATCCCCGCCGATGTCATGCCGCCGGCTGAGGTGCTCTCGAGCTATCACGACCTCTGGCAGGTCGAGCAATCGTTCCGGATGAGCAAGAGCGACCTGCAGGCCAGGCCCATGTTCCATCGGCAACGCGACTCGATCGAAGCGCACCTGACCATTGTGTTCACTGCCCTGGCGATCGCGCGATTCATGCAGAACGCGACCGGGCTGAGCCTGAAACGGATCATCACCACGCTGCGCCCGATCCAGTCCGCGCTGCTGCAAGCCGGCGATCACACCCAACTGATCCCGCCCCAGATCCCCGAGGACGCCGCCACGATCATCGAGCAGATCACCGGGCAACCGGGACACTAAGCAAATGCATCAACTCAGG
>NZ_JBHTDM010000022.1:0-3542 GCF_042666535.1 Brachybacterium sp. GCM10030252
CCCTCGAGTACTCGACCCCGATCGAGGTTGAGGCCGCCTACGCTGAGTCCCGGGAGCCCTCACCGGCCCCCGCATAGAAAGCGGAACGGAAGCCAGGGCGCTTCAATTTCGCCGTAGCGTTTGGTGAGGGTGCCGTGTGACTGGGAGCCCCGCTGGGTGAGCCGGTGTGCCTCATCGACCACGATCACATCGAAGTCTTCTTCAGCGTCAGCCACCTCGTACGGTGTGAGCACATGCGCGCCCTGTAGCGCCGGGGCTTTGCGGAACACCTTGGTGATCGACTTCCGCAGTGACTTCTGCGGAACGACGAGACCGACGCGGAGATCCTGGAACAGCTCACGGTTCCCCTCGACGAAGAGATCCGAGAACATCGAGTCCCCATCGACGTCATCGGTCGGATCGAACTGCGCGAGGTCGCGCAGGAGCTTCATGAGATAGATGCCGACGATAGTCTTGCCGGTCCCCGGGTCCCCCTGGATCGCAGAGAGTGTGCGGGTGTCAGACTTCAGGTCCTCGAGGAGTCCCTCCATGATGTCGAGCACGGCTACGCCCTGCTCCGTGTTGAGGGCCTTGTACGGGGAGAGCTTGAAGAGGCCGGAGTTCTCGATCTGCGGAATCGTCCGCTGGAAGTAGCCGAGTTTGCGAAGCTCGTCGAAGATCTCCTTGAAGGTCTCGTTGTACTCGCTACGCTGGTAGTACTCTTAATTGGTGACGCCCTCGTTGAGATTCAGGAGCTTGAATCGCCCGTCCCCGTCGAGGAGTCGAATCAGGTAGGACTCGAGGTCCAGACATGCCGAGGCGTTGAACCGTTCGTCGAGGACCAAGCGAACCTCACGCAAATGCTTCTTCGTCTCGGATTTAAGGTGTTGCCGCATCCGACGTTCGGCATTCCCGGTCTCGCCGACGTAAATCTCCTTGCCGTCCTCGATCAGATAGACGATGGGCCAGTTTGCGAACCGAGGGATGCGACTGCTTGCTTCTGCCACAGAATCCGACGTAAAGGCCAGTTGTTCGATCTCAAAGGCGGTCATATTTTGTGCTCCGCCCCTTAGCTTTCTCCACTGGGTACTTCTGCCCTGTCCGATCGAGCTTAGCGCGGATGATCTGTTCCGGATCGAGATCGAGCCGATCCGCGAGCAGCAGTGCGTAGGTGAGGACGTCGGCCAGCTCGCCTGCGACCTCATCACGGCCTGCATCTGAGTCCCACTGGTAGCACTCGAGAAGTTCTCCAGCTTCGATACTGATCGACTTCGCGAGATTATCCGGGGAGTGGAACTGCTGCCAGTCGCGTTCGGCCATGAAGGCGCGCAGGGTCTCGAGGACAGGTTCGCGGGTCACGTCTGCAACCTAGCAGTTTCGAGATCTGGCAGGCGTGTGCATCTTCGAAGGGCTAGCGATCTAGCTGCCAGCTTCTGATGGTGCTCGGAACGGGGATCGATTCCGAGCATCATGGCGTGCCCTCAGCTCCATGCTGTGTGGTGAGCGCCTGGCTCGTGCGGTAGTCCTCCGCCTCGGCCTCGGTGCGAAACTCGAGAACCGAGATGCGCTGCTTCTTGAGGGTCTCGAGCACCTCTGCAGGGGTAACGCGGAAGAACTCCTTGCGGGTGTTGACCTGGTTCAGCCTCTGAGCCGAGAACTCGCGATGCAGCTGTGCCTCGATGGTGACGGCATCGTCGGAGAAGAACAGGGCGTGCACATCGAAGATGAACGGGACCGAGGCATCGCCGAGCTCCTTGACCCGATCCATGGGATCGAGCCGTCTGGTCATCCCGATCTTGACGACGCCCTCGCCGAAGGCGCCGATGTTGGAGATGACGTAGACGTAGCCGGCGCGGATGTTCGCTGCGCGGTAGTCGGCCTGAGAGATCTCTTCATCGATCTGTTTGAGTTTGGTTTGGAGCTCGTCGGCTTGAGCGTCATCGCCCGCTGCGCGCAGACGCCTGATCGAGTTAAGGTAGTGGGTGCGCTCCTTCTCGAGCCGTTCCTTCTCCGCCCGTAGCTCCTGCTCCGCGCGCCGTTGCTCGCGCAGCTCTTCACGTCGCTCTCGATCGAGTGACTTCTCTGCCGCGACCGCCTCATGATGGCGAGCAGCGAGCTCGATCTCCTGGAGACGCAGACGGTGATACCTCTCGTCGACGGCGAGGTCGATCATCGTTCCCTGCTTCTCGATCTGCTCCTTCGCTCGAGAGAGGCGCTTGATCGCCGGAGCGAGGTTACCGGTCTTCACGGTCTTGACCGCGTTCTCCGCCTCGGCGTTGTAGGCGCGCAGCATGATTCGGCGCATCTGGTTGACGAAGGTTCTTCCCTTCGCCGTGGAGTTGTTGAACGTGAACCCGGTGGTCGCGTGGATCGCCCTGTCGTACTTGTTGCTCTCCTTGATGGCTGAGCGCACTATTGCGAGTTCGGAGGCCAGAGACGCTGAGGCCTCGGCGACGTGCTCGTAGTCGTAGAGCCCTCTCGCCTCGAGCTCCACCCGATCACGGGCGATGATGATGTTCTGTTCGACGGACGCGAGCTGCGCCTGCGCGCGCGCAATCTGATTCTGGATCCCCTTGGCTTGCGACGCCGCATCACGTTCCTGCTCGACTGCACGCGCACGTTGTGCTGCCTCTTGTGCCCGCAGCTCGTCGATGCGTTCAGAGATCTCCGCGGCCTCGAGCCCTCTGAACTCGCGGGCGATGCCTTCAAGAGCCCTCACCCGCTCATGAAGAGCTCTTGTCTCCGCCTGGAGCTTGGTGGCAATCTTCTTCGCAGAGAGCAAAGTGACTTTGGCGGTGGATGCAGCGGAGAGCTGTTCTACGGGCTCACCAGCAAGTACCGACTGCGACTGCGGGTTCGATGAGACAGTCTCGATATCCGTGGGCGCACTATCTGCAACCTCCGATGTCGCATGTCTGGTCGGGTAGACAGGCGGCAACGGATCTTCGCTCTGCTGCCCCTGATCGGAGACCGCGTCTCGCCAGCGCAGACCATCCCACCAACGTAACTGGTGCCTGCTCGACGGATCGCTGTACCATCCCGGTGCCGTCGTCCCCTGCTCGCTCATCGCCCCTCATCTCGTTGGTCCTTGAAGGGCGTCGACTTCGTCGGTCCTTGAACGCAGTGTTTCGCCCCTTTCGACATCATCCACCACTCCACGGACAGATGGCTCGACACGCACGCGCGGACACGCATGAGTTCGAGCGGCTCCTTCCAGCGCGCTGTCCGTAATGATCGACATAACCCTCGCGCTGCTGATTCCCGGCTCGGTTGCGAGGCGCAGACACAGCGCCGTGCGAGAGCATGAGGCACACGGGACTGCAACGTCATGACCAACTACAGCTAGACGGCTAGGGCATGTCTCCTATTTGCGTAGCCAGGCGATGACGGCGCAGAGGACGACGCTGGCGCGGTAGGTGATGGCGTGTTTGTCGTAGCGGGTGGCGATCCCGCGCCATTGTTTGGCCAGGCCGAACTGCCGCTCGACGACGTTGCGGCCAGCGTATGCGGTCTGGTCGAGTCCGGGCGGTCGGCCCCCGCAGGAACCCTTCCTCTGGCGGGCA
>NZ_JBHTDM010000023.1:0-5821 GCF_042666535.1 Brachybacterium sp. GCM10030252
CCAAAACGCCGTCCCCACCAGCTACGGTCGGGATCAATCACCTCGTGCAAACAGCCTGACCCAGAACAGCCACTGACTCCAACCAGCTTGACAACACCCGTGAGCTACATGTTCGTGCCAGTGCCAGTGCCAGTGCCAATGCCGGTGCTGTTCGTGCCAGTGCCGGTGGCAGATCGGCCACGTGGAGATTTCCTGTCCCGATGCCCGGGACCGACCCGGCACAGTCCCGTCCTCTCGGCGTGTTCCGGCTGATCTCGGGGAGTCTGCGTCGAAGCGCTGTACTCTCTGGAACAGTCGTAATCGGCGTAGTCACCGTCCGGTATCGCGGACGCGACGGAGACCCCGGATCAGGTGGTGGAAGCCCATGTTCGTCCTGTCGTTCTCCGGTGAGGCGCTGCGCGCCCGTTCGAGCACCGACCCGGTCCCCGCACTGCTCGAATCGCTCTCGCCCATCCCCCTCGCGCTGCCCGCCGAACGCACCGCTGGCCCCGACGTGCTCGCCCTCGCTGCTCGGGCCGACGCCGCTCTGGAGGCACTGCTGCGTGCCCGCGAGGACGGGGACTGGGCGATCGGTCTCGGGGTCGGAGCGATCGAGAAGCCCCTGCCCGAATCGGTCCGCGCGGTCGCGGGCCCAGCGGTCGATGCCGCTGCCGGCGCGGTGCGATCCGCCCGCACCACCTCGAGCGTCCCCGTCGTCGTACGGGCCGCCGATGCGCGCCACCGCGAGACCGCCGAGGACGCCGAGGCCGTGCTGCGCCTGATCGGGTGGATGATCCGTACCCGCAACCGCGGCCAGTGGGAAGCTGTGCGCGCCCTGAGGGAGCATCCCGGTGCGACGCAGGCCCAGCTGGCCCAGCGCCTCGGGGTCACCCAGCAGACCGTCTCGCGGGCGGTGAAGACCAGCGGCTGGCGGGAGGAGCACGCCGCGCACCCGCTGGCGATACGCCTGCTGAGCATGATCGACCTCACGTCGGCCCGCTGAGCGTGCCCGTCTCGCCCGGCGGGTGCCTGCCTGCGCGCTATCCTTGACGGGCCCCGACGACTACCGAGGAGACTCATGGCGACGACGAACGACCTCAAGAACGGGATGGTCCTCGTTCTGGACAAGCAGCTGTGGAGCGTTGTCGAGTTCCAGCACGTCAAGCCCGGCAAGGGCCCGGCCTTCGTGCGCACCAAGCTGAAGAACGTCATGTCCGGCAAGGGAGTCGACAAGACCTTCAACGCCGGCGTGAAGGTCGAGACGGCGACCGTGGACCGACGCGACATGCAGTTCTCCTACATCGACGGCGAGATGTACGTCTTCATGGACACCTCGAACTGGGAGCAGACCAGCCTCACGCCGGAGATCGTCGGTGACGCCAAGGACTTCATGATGGAGGGCCAGGACGTCGTGGTGGCCTTCCACGAGGGCAACGCGCTGTTCGTGGAGCTGCCCCCGTCGGTGGTCATGGAGATCCAGTTCACCGAGCCCGGCCTGCAGGGCGACCGCTCCAGCGGCGGCACCAAGCCCGCGACGCTGGAGACCGGCCGCGAAATCCAGGTGCCGCTGTTCCTGAACCAGGGCGACAAGGTCAAGGTCGACACCCGCAGCGGCGAATACCTCGAGCGCGTCAAGTGACCCCAGGTTCCACCTCTGAGGAGCCCGGAGCTTCTCGGGACCCCGGCCTCCCTCTCCCCGCGCGGGAGGGGGAGGAGTTCAGCTTCGAGCGCACCATCCCCGCCCGCACCGACCGCCTCCACGGCCGCTCCCGCGACCGGGTCCGTGCCCTGGACGTGCTGTTCGAGGCCGACGCCCGGCAGCTGGACGTGCTCGATGTGCTCGAGGAACGGCTGCGGGTGACCGCCGCGCAGACCCCGCTCCCGCAGCGCGCGCGGGATCTGGTGGAGCTGTACGCGCCCTACGCCGTCGACATCGACGAGGACCTCGCGACGCATTCGCGTGACTGGCCCCTGCACCGCATGCCGGCCGTGGACCGGGCCGTGCTCCGCCTCGGAGCCGCCGAGGTGCTCTACGGCGAGGAGGAGGCGGGTCGCGGCGCGATCATCGGCGAGTACACCAAGATCGCCGAGGTGCTCTCGACCGACGACTCCCCGCGGTTCGTCAACGGGCTGCTGCAGCGCCTGGTCGACATCCGCGGACTGGTCAGCTGACGGGGCCGCCGACCCCCGACAGGCACAGGCCTCCGACAGGGACGGACAGCGCACCGCTCGAGGCTCCCGGACGGATTGGCCCGGCGACTCGGGCGCGGCGTCCGAGGGGCGGTCCCGCGCGCGGCGCCCGGCCGATCCCGCTTAGACTCGGCACAGCTCGCACGAGCACCACACCCTTTAACGACACGTCCCGTGAGGCGTGGAAGGGAGAACACCCATGCATGACGACGACACGAGCCCCGCGGACCTCCGCGAGGCAGAGCGCTCCCGGGTCCTCGGGGCGGAGGAGATCCGCCGGGCCCTGACGCGCATCGCCCACGAGATCCTCGAGAGCGGCCACGGGGCCGACGACCTCGTGCTCCTGGGCATCCCGCATCGCGGGGTCCCGCTGGCCGAGCGACTCGCGCAGCAGATCACCCGGGCCGAGGGTGACCAGCGCCCGGTCGACGACCTCGCCGGCAGCCTCGACATCACGATGTACCGCGACGATCTGCGCCACAACCCGACCCGCGCTCCCAGCCCCACGAGGATCCCGCGTGCCGGGATCGACGGCCGCACCGTCGTGCTGGTCGACGACGTGCTGTATTCCGGCCGCACCGTGCGCGCCGCCTTGGACGCGCTGGGCGCGATCGGCCGCCCGTCCGCCGTCCGCCTCGCGGTCCTGGTCGATCGCGGGCACCGGCAGCTGCCCATCCGCGCCGACCACGTCGGCAAGAACCTCCCCACCTCCCGCAGCGAGCGCGTGCACGTCCAGCTCGCCGAGACCGACGGGGAGGACGCGGTCGACATCGTCCGTCCGGCAGCGGGGGAGGGACGGGCATGAGGCACTTCATCTCCATCGCCGACCTCGACCGCGCCGAGGCGACCGCCGTGCTGGCCACCGCCGCGCACATGGCCGAGACCCAGTCCCGCTCGATCCGCAAGCTGCCCACCCTGGTGGGCACCACCGTGGTCAACCTCTTCTTCGAGGACTCCACCCGCACCCGGATCAGCTTCGAGGCGGCCGCGAAGCGGCTCTCGGCCGACGTCATCAACTTCTCCGCCAAGGGCTCGAGCCTCTCCAAGGGCGAGTCGCTCAAGGACACGGCGCTGACTCTGCAGGCCATGGGGGCCGACGCGGTCGTGGTGCGCTCCGGATCCTCCGGCGCGGCCCACCTGCTGGCCCACGCCGGCTGGATCGATCAGCCCATCGTCAACGCAGGGGACGGTGCGCACGAGCACCCCACCCAGGCGATGCTCGATGCCTTCACCCTGCGCCGCCACCTGCGTCCCGGAGATCCCACCGCGGGCCTGGACGGCTGCCACATCGTCATCGTCGGCGACATCCTCCACTCCCGCGTGGCCCGCTCGAACGTGCTGCTGCTGACGCTGCTGGGGGCGCGGGTGACGCTGGTCGCCCCGCCCGCCCTGGTGCCCGTCGGCGGCTCGGCCTGGCCCTGCGAGGTCGCCTACGACCTCGACGAGGCCCTGGCCACCGGACCCGACGCCGTCATGATGCTGCGCGTCCAGCGCGAACGCATGGTCGGCGGCGGCTTCTTCCCCACCGAGGGGGAGTACTCCCGCCGCTACGGACTGACCACGGCGAGGGCCGCCGCGCTGCCGGAGCACGCGATCGTCCTGCATCCCGGCCCGATGAACCGCGGCTTCGAGATCGCGGGGGACGTCGCCGACTCCCCGCGCAGCGTCATCGTCGAACAGGTCGCCTCCGGCGTGTTCGTGCGCATGGCCGTTCTCTACCACCTGCTCGCCACCGACGCCCGGGAGGCGCCCCGTGAGAACTGAGACCGCCGCACCCACCGCCGGGATCGGCTCCGCCGGCGCGGAGGCCGCCCCGCTGCTGATCCGGGGCGGCCGCCCCTACGGGGAGGACGTCCAGGACATCCTCCTCACCGGCGGGCTCATCGAAGCCGTCGGCACCGACCTCCCGGCCCCCGAGGGCGCCGAGGTGATCGAGGCCGACGGGTGCATCGTGCTGCCCGGCCTCGTGGATCTCCACACCCACCTGCGCGAACCCGGCGGGGAGGAGGCCGAGACCGTCGAGACCGGCACCCGTGCCGCCGCCCGCGGCGGGTTCACCGCCGTGCACGCGATGGCCAACACCACGCCGGTCGCCGATACCGCCGGCGTCGTCGAGCAGATCGCGCGCCGCGGGGAGGACGCCGGCTGGTGCTCCGTGCGCCCCGTCGGCGCGGTCACCGTGGCGCTGGCCGGTCAGCGGCTGGCCGAGCTCGACGCGATGGCGAACTCGGCCGCCTCCGTGCGCGTGTTCAGCGACGACGGCAAGTGCGTGCACGATCCCGTGCTGATGCGCCGCGCTCTGGAGTACGTCAAGAGCTTCGACGGGGTGATCGCCCAGCATGCGCAGGATCCGCGGCTGACCGAGGGCGCCCAGATGCATGAGGGCGTGGTCTCCGCCGAGCTGGGACTCTCCGGCTGGCCCGCCGTCGCCGAGGAGTCGATCATCGCCCGCGACGTGCTGCTGGCCCAGCACGTCGGCTCGCGCCTGCACGTGTGCCACCTCTCCACCGCCGGCAGCGTGGACATCGTCCGCTGGGCCAAACAGCGCGGCATCGCCGTGACCGCTGAGGTGACCCCGCACCACCTGCTGCTGACCGACGAGAACGTGCGCCAGTTCGACGCCGTGTTCAAGGTCAACCCGCCCCTGCGCACCGCCGAGGACGTCGAGGCCGTCCGCGAGGGCCTGGCCGACGGCACGATCGACATCGTCGCCACCGACCACGCCCCGCATCCCCGCGATGCGAAGGACCGTGAGTGGGACCAGGCCGCGATGGGCATGACCGGGCTGGAGACGGCCCTGTCGCTGGTGCAGTCCACCATGGTCGAGACCGGCCGGCTCAGCTGGCGCGACGTGGCCCGCGTGCTGTCCGAGAAGCCCGCCGAGATCGGCCGCGACGACGACCAGGGCCGCCCGCTCGAGGCCGGCGCTCCGGCTCACGTCCTGGTGTGGGACCCCCGTCCGGTCCGCGTCACGGATCCGGCCGAGCACGCCTCGCGCAGCCGCAACTCCCCGTTCGCCGGACTCGAGCTGCCCGGTCGGAACCGGCTGACCGTGCTGGGCGGCCGCGCCACGGTGCGTGAGGGCATCGTGGTGGAGCACTGATGGACCAGCTCGTCCCGGTCCTGCTCCTGGCCGCCCTGTTCGCCCTGATCCTGCTGGGGATGGCGCGCGGGTGGCGACGCCGCGGCCGCTCCCAGCAGCACCTGCCGGTCCCCTCCGGAGCCCCGCTCGCCGAGCTCGGGGAAGAGGTGGAGCTGGGCCCGTTCGAGGCCGTGTACGTCGACACCGTCCTCGCCCGGCAGCCCCTCGAGCGCGTCGTCGCCCACGGCCTCGGCCAGCGCTCCGCCGCCCAGGTGAGCGTCTCCGAGACCGGCACCTGGCACATCGCCCGCCGCGGCGTGCCCGCCGTGACGATCCCCGCGGCCTCCGTCGACGAGGTCACCGCCGGCCCCGGCATGGCCGGCAAGTTCATCGGCGGCGACGGCATCCTCATCCTCCGCTGGCGCCTCGGCGACCAGCTCCTCGACACCGGTCTGCGTCTCGCCCGCCGCGCCGACCACGACCTCCTGCTCTCCCGGAAGGAGCACTCATGACTGCCCCCACCCCCCACAGGGCCGGCCCGCCCGCCCCCGCGACCGCCCCCTCCGGCAC
>NZ_JBHTDM010000024.1:0-12540 GCF_042666535.1 Brachybacterium sp. GCM10030252
CGGTGACCATGCGAATGGCACGGTCCCGGAACGACTGTGGGTACTTGCTCGGCATGTTCCAATCCTCCTCGTATCAGGATCGGAACGAAACCCAGGGCGCTTCAGTCATCGGTGTGTTGTTCTCGGTGCTCGCGGCCTACGCCATCGGCATCGGTCGCATCCGCATGCGCACGGGCGTCCTCGCCATCTTGCTGCTGGCGACGATGATCCCGCAGGAGGCACTGATCTACCCCCTGTTCTACATCGCTCAAGCGACAGGGACGCTCAACACGATCTGGTCAGTGATCATCATCTTCATCGTCCTGCAGGGAGCGTTCGGAACGTACCTCCTCTCCGGTGTGCTCGGCACCTTCCCGAAAGAGCTGCTCGAAGCAGCTCGCATGGACGGTGCGGGGCGCTGGCGCATCCTCTGGACCGTGGTCGTCCCGGTGATCCGCCCGACCCTGTCGGTCCTGATGGTCTTTTTCTTCATCTGGACCTGGAACGAGTTCTACATCCCCGTCGTCCTGCTCAACGACCAAAGCGCACAGACCATCCCCATCGCCCTGGCCACCCTGCGCGGCCAGCACACCGTAGACATGACAGTCGTCAACGCCGGCTCGTTCCTGTCCCTGATTCCCACCATCCTCTTCTTCCTCATCTTCCAGAGAACCCTGAGCAACGGCGTCACCGCCGGTGCCGTGAAGTAACCAAGGAGCATCTTTGTTCGACATCTTCACTCCGACCCGCATGCAGCGCGGCATCACCACTCGCACCTTCAATGCCGAGAACCCCGAGGGTCGCAAGGGAGCCGCGGCGCAGGCGGCCTCCCGCCTCGGAACCGGACGGAAGGGATCCCCAGCAGTCGACCTGCAGCCCGGCCAGGAGCTGGTCCTCGCTGACGTCGCGGGCCCTGGGATCCTCCGTCACCTGTGGATCACGTGCAACGCGATCACCGAGGCGAACCCCTTCGTCTATCGCAACCTGGTGATCAAGATGTACTGGGACGACTCTGCCGAGCCGTCCGTCGTCGCACCTCTGGGCGACTTCTTCTGCTGTGGCGGCTCCGTCTCGAGCAGAGTCGAATCGCTGCCGATCGTGGTCGCCCCGAACTCCGGGTTCAACGCGTTCATCGCCATGCCGTTCCGAACCAGGGCCCGCATCGTCATCGAGAGCCAGCACCCCGACACCGTCAAGGGATTCTTCTACCAGGTCGACTGCACCACCGGAGACGAACTCAGCGAAGACATGGGCTACTTCCACGCCCAGTGGCGGCGCACCAACGGCGACGCCGGCAAGGGCAACGACCACGTCGTACTCGACACCGTGAAGGGACGAGGCGTGTACCTGGGCTCCTTCTTCACCGTGACGTCCCTGGAGCGGTACTGGTGGGGCGAGGGAGAGATCAAGTTCTTCATCGACGGGGATCAGCAGTGGCCCTCCCTAACCAGCACCGGCCTTGAGGACTACGTCGGCGGCTCGTGGGCCTTCCAGGACGGTCTCCAGAAGGATCCCGAGCCCGTGCCCGGCACGTACTCTAGCCATTCCTTCGGCTTCACCCGCGTCGCCACGAAGGAGACCACCAAGTTCTCCAACTACGAACGCGCGATGCCGCCGCAGTTCGACATGTACCGCTGGCACACACTCGACCCGATCCACTTCGCCGAAGACCTGCGCGTCACCCAGCAGATGATCGGTGACTGGGACAACGGGCTCTTCGAGCGCAACGACGACATCGCCAGCGTCGCCTACTGGTATCTCGATCACCCGACCGGTGTCGATGGAGCAATCGGCAGCGCCGAGGACCGCAGGCCGCGCTGAGCCACCCCGGGGGCCAGTGCCTCAGCACTGGCTCCCGGGGGTGCGGCGGTACGTCTCCGCTCACGCAGTGCGACGCCTCCGACTATTGAGAGACCCTCAGGCAGTCTTCGCCTAACGGCCGTCAGGGCGGTGTGCCAAATAGGTCGAGCCCAAGGACTCCTGAAGCTCTTCCGATCCTAGCGGGATTTTTCAGCACTCTCCCAGGAATGCGCTAGGAATCCCACTCCACCGGAAAGACCCCATGAAGCTCACCGCCGCACGACCGAACGCGCCCACCGTCGTGGTGATCGGGGAATCGCTGATCGACATTGTCACTGGACAATCCGGGAAACACTCCATTCATCCAGGTGGAAGTCCGCTGAACGTGGCGGTTGGCTTGGCGCGGCTTGAGGTTCCCACAGAGCTGGCCACACGCATCGGCGACGACCCGAATGGCGAGGTGATCAACAGTCATCTTGCGGATGCGGGTGTCACTCTGCAGTCAGGGAGCCGCGGAGCAGTGCGGACGTCAACGTCCCACGCAAGCATCGGGGCTGACGGCTCCGCTACCTACGACTTCGATATCGGCTGGGACCTCCGGGAGGTGCACGTGGAAGCCCCACTCGCAGTCCACACCGGGTCCCTTGCCACGATCCTCGAGCCGGGCGCGTCGAGGATCGACGAGGCCCTACGTCGGCTCCCAGAAAAAACGCTCATCAGTTTCGACCCGAACATCCGGCCCTCACTGGCACCACCGCGCGAGACCACCCGAGCGCGCGTGGAGAACTTTGCCTCGCTAGCCCACATCGTGAAGATGAGTGAGGAAGATGCGGCTTGGCTCTACCCCGGCACGGAGCCTGGTGCTCTCGCGGAAAGATTCGCCTCACTTGGAGTCCTGCTATTTGTGCTCACACGTGCCGAACGCGGATGCGTGATCGCATCAAATAACACCTTGAGACGCCTGCCCGCCGAACCTGCAACTGTCGTAGACACCGTCGGCGCGGGAGACGCATTCATGTCGGGTCTGATCTATGAAGCCATCCGCTCCGGCGCCGCCAACCAGCTGACCGGGAAAGCGGTTGAAGCGGAGCTCATCGATGCCTGCGCGCAAACCGCACTGAGAAGCGCAGCGATCACCGTTTCCCGTGCTGGAGCAAACCCGCCGAACCGTCGCGACTTAGCTAGATAAACTTGTGACGCGGACAAGTTCCGATGCAATTTTATCTCTCGAGCGCGGCCGCGGCCGCACCTGGCTTCACGGGGTCCGTCGGATCCACGATCTACGGCCCCAAACCACGCTGTCCGGGGTACAGGTCGCAGAACTCAGCGGTGAGCCCCGCAGTGGCTGTTGAAACAGGCTGGTGATGACCAAAGCGTGGGGCACGGAGACGACGCTCGGAGATCGTCCGGTATGGTGACGCCCGGCGTATTTGACCGGTTGTATCGAGCTCAATCCGAGGTCAAGCTCACGGGCGGCAGCCAGTCCGCACCGAGCAGCTGGGCGATGTCGGTGAGGCCATCGGTGTCTCCACCCACGGTGTCGGAAGCCGCGGCAATGCGTTCCACCATCACCTTGCTGACCGTTTCCTCCACCGTGCCCTGGGCATAGGCGATGTGCCACGGCGAGACCTGCTGGTCTCGGTGGGTGCGGCCGGTGACCTGCCGGCCCGCGATGCCCGAGAAACGAGCTTGGTGGAACACGCCCACCCGCGGCTCGGTGCTCGCCTGGCGTCCGCCCTCGAGAGTCTCGCCGGCGTGCAGGCTGATCGAGGCGACCGTGGTGAACACGCAGACCTTCGCCTGCCCGGTCTGGAACCGGAGCCGTTCGGCCTCGACGTCGAACCGTCCCTGCCCGTAGATCGTGGCCACCTCAAGGCCGGAATCGCGCAACCGTTCGGCGATCGGGTCGGCAGCGGTACCGACGAACTCGACCGAGCACGCCACCTGTCGCCCGGCCTCGACCTGCTGGGCGATCCAAGCGACCGTGGAGTCGACGCGGATCAGCCCGGCCTTCTGGCGGAAGCGCAGCAGCGCTGCGCGACCCTTGGCGGTGTTGCGGCCGCGCCGGGCGATGTCCATCTCGCGGCAGAACTCGCCCCATTCGGCCTCGTACGCTTCCCGTTCCGCCGGGGTGAGCGTCACCGGCATCCCGGAGATCGGCACCGGACCCCACGGCGCCGCGCGGTGCAGCATGGCCGGCGGCCGCTGAACCTCGAGCCAGCCGCGCACCCGCGCGAGATCCGCGGCGCGACGCTCCGCGTCGGTGGTCCACGTCGCGCCGTAGCGTCCCCGCTCCACGCCCACCCCGTGGCGTTCGAGCGCGGCGGCGAACGTGGCGCCCGGCTGGGACGCCGAGGTCCACTCCTTCATGGTCTCCCCGTGCGCCTGCGCGTAGGCCGGGGCCAGGTAGGGCAGCTCGAGCGGCGTGTGACCGGGAGTCGCGGTGGTCGCGATGACGAACGGCGCCTTGTTATGCGACTTCCCGTGCCCTGAGATCCGTGCCCAGAGCTTCCACCGCTTCGTCGTGGTCCGCCGCAGCGCGTGGGCCTCGTCCGCGATGATGACGTCCCACGTGTGGCCCGTGACCTTCTCCAGGCGGTCCCACGTGGTCACCACCCACTCCAGACCGCCGTCGCCCAGCGCTGTGATGGTGCGGCACCAGTGCCCGATCGTGATCGCCGCGGGCCGGTCGGCGACGACGAGCACCCGCTCGGCGCCGCGCAGATCGCCCACTGCTGTGGCTCCGAGCACGGCGGAGATCGTCTTGCCGACGCCGGGCTCGTCGGCCAGTAGAAACTGCCGCCCACCTGCCGCGGCGTGTTCCGCGATCGCGTCGGCCGCCTCGTATTGGTTCTGGCGTGGTTCGAGGTCCTCGGCCGGCTCGGCGGTGGGTGCGGGATCGTCGGGGTTGAGGGTGTTCTCAAGGAACCTACCGAGGGTGTGCGGTCCGGGAGCGTAGGGCGCGAGATGCTCGGGCAGCGAGCGGCCGACGTAGAGGTGCATCTTCACCGCGGGGTGCCAGGCGGCATTGTCGACTTGGGTGCCGTAGGGGACGTCGAGCACCCAGAGCCGCTCGCCCGGACCAACGAAAGGCAGTGGCCGCTGCGACTGGCTCGACGCTTTCCGGCGCGGGGACCTGCTGCATCGACGCGTGCTGGATCGGCGAGAGCTGGGCATCTACCGAGGTTATCGATGTTCGTACGGTGACCTGGGCGGCTCGCCCAGGGTGCCCGTCGCGCTCACCGCTGCTGAAGCTCGTTCCGGGCGGTCTCGAGCACGGCGTCCGTGAGCGCATCGAGCAGGGCCGACGGGGTCTTCGCCACCTGCCAGTACAGGGCAGAGGTGACCGGGGAGCCGCCGAGCGCGAGGAGCTCTCCACTGGCGAGCAGAGGTTCGGCCTGCATGGTCAGCAGCATGCCCCAGCCGAGCCCGGCCACTACCGCCTCGGCGAGTTCGTGCGTGGAGGGGACCAGGTGGCGCGGAGCCGATGACGGGTCCACGTCCTGTCGGCGCAGCCAGGTCGCCTGCAGGTCATCATTCGCGTCGTAGTCGATCCGTGGCGCTCGGGCGAGAACCTCCGGGCTCACGGGGCCCGCCGTGCTTTCTGCCCAACGTTCCCGCCACCGCGGAGACGCGACCGCGACGTAGACGATGCTACCGAGCGGCAGCGAGCGATATCCGGGCGGGGCCGATCGGGCGGAGGTCACGGCTGCCATGGCAGCACCGGTGGTGAGCAGCCGCGCGGTCTCGTCCTGATCCTCCCGCTGCAACTCCAGCTGCGCATCGTGCTCCCGGGAGAACTCCGTCAATGCCCGCAGGAACCAGGTGGCGAGCGAGTCCGAGTTCACCGCGACCCCGATCCGGGGCAGCTCGCCCGGCGTCTCGAGCCCCAGCTCTGCGCCGGCCTCGTGCTCGAGGAGTGCGTGGCCGCGCGCGAAGCGAACCACCACCTCTCCGGGCGCGGTGAGCCGCACCGGCTTCGCGCGCACCAGCAGGCGCTGGCCCAGGTGCTGTTCGAGCAGCTTCACCCGTTGGCTCACCGCAGAGGGCGTCATGTGCTGGCTGCGGGCGGCGGCCTCGAGTGTCCCCGCCTCCGCCACGAGGCGAAGGGTCTCGGCGAGAGCGGGGTCAATGCGCATGCTCCGCATGGTAGATGAAGCACTCCTACAGCGAATGTAGAAATGATTGCTGGCGCTTCATCGGGAACGGTTCTAGCGTCGATCGGGTGATTATTGCTCTGCACGGCCTCCTCACTGGCCTCACCTTGATCGTCGCCATCGGCTCCCAGAACGTGTTCGTGCTGCGCCAAGGGATCCGGCGCGAGCACGTCCTGGCTGTGGTGGCGGTGTGCATCGGCTCGGATGCCGTGCTGATCCTGGCCGGTGCCGGCGGGCTCGGCGCCCTGGTGCGGGCCGTGCCCGAGGTGGTCGTCGCCGCACGCTGGACCGGCGTCGTCTTCCTGCTCGGTTATGCGGTTCTGGCCGCGCGCCGGGCGCTGCGCGGTGGGGAGTCCATGCAGGCCGACGAGGCCGGGCGGGGGAGCAGGTTGCGCCCCGTTCTCGCTACGGCACTCGCGCTCACCTGGCTGAATCCGCACGTCTACCTCGACACCGTCCTCCTGCTCGGCTCCATCGCCTCCACCTACGGAGCGCAGGCTTGGCTGTTCGCCTGTGGGGCCCTGGTCGGCAGCACGATCTGGTTCACCGCGCTGGGACTCGGGGCACGCCGCCTGGGGCGGCATCTCACCAGCCCCCGGTCGTGGCGGGTGCTCGACGGTGCGGTCGCGCTGACCATGCTGATGGTCGCGGCGCTGCTCGCCGTCGGGTGAGGCCGGTGTGTCAGTGGGCGCCGGGATCGGGCCCTGTGATGCAGGGGACCAGGTCTGGAGGCACGAGCGTGGCCGCCGTGGGCTCGGGCGGTCCGGCCCCGCCCGTCATGCTGCGGGGTCTCCCGCCGGCCGGCTCCGAGAAGTACGTGGTCGAGATCGAGACGGCAGATCGTGGCCTGGCCGGCAGCTGTACGTGCCCCTTCGCCGAGGAGGAGGGATTCTTCTGCAAGCACATGGTCGCCACCATGCTGTCGTGGACCGCGGAGGAGGCAGACCACGCAGCAGCCGACGACGCGACGAATCCGCAGCAGACCGAGGGAGGCAACTACCCCGACCCGTCGGCCGCCGAAGACGAAATTCTGAGCAGATTCCTCGCCCAGCAGCCACGGGACTGGCTGGAGGAGGAACTGCTGATGTCGGCACGGCGCGATCCGTTGCTCCGCGCGCGACTCCTGGTCGGTGTAGGACTTCCCGCTGACACGGCGTTCAATGAGACCTTGATGCAGAACGCACTCGTCAACGCCTTCTCGATCGAGCATTTCGTTGGCTACCACGAGGCAGGGGACTACTTCTGGGGCACCGGGCAGGTGCTCGAGGAGGTCGACCAGCTCGTGGACGAAGGGTTCGCCGCCTCCGCGGCACGCCTCGCCCTGTTCTCCCTCGATCTGGTCGAGGAATTCGGAGGGCAGGTCGATGACTCCGACGGCGGACTGATGGCCGTGATCGAGCAGATCGACGAGATCCACCTGCGGGCGAGCCAGGCCTCGCGGCCCGATCCGGAGAAGCTCGCCGCAACCTTGGTCGAGCGGGCGGTGGCCAGCGGCTACGAAGTCTTCTATACCGCAGCTGGGCAGTACGCCGAGATCCTCGGGGAGCGAGGCCTTGCCGCATACCGCGACCTCGTCGAGCAGCGTTGGCGGGAACTGGGGCGGGGAGGGATCGCTTCGACGGCGGTCGCTTCAGCGCGACTTTCCTTCGCGAGCAGGCAGCCGAGGTCATCGGCGGCGCCGACGCTCTCGTGGAGGTGCTGCAGGAAGACGCCGAGAGCGGATACGACTACCTGCGCATCGCGCGAGTGCTGCATGCCGAGGGGCGCAACGAGGAGGCGTTGGAATGGATCGGGCGCGGGCTCGAGTCCGATGACGGCGATCCGCGGCTGCGAGGACTCGCGGCGGATAATCACCGCGACGCGGGACGCGTGGAGCTCGTCGGGGAGCTTCTCTGGAAGAACTTCGAGGAGCGACCGGGCAGCGTCACCTACCGGGAACTCAGCAGCGGCACCCGGGCGGATTTCTCACGATGGCGCGATCGGGCGCTCGCCGTGCTCAAAGACCTGGCCGCCGGCGAGCACGCCCGCAGGCAGGACTGGTCGGATGTCGTCTCCGTCCTGCTCTGGGAAGGCGACGCCGAAGCCGCCCGGGACGCGGCCAACGAAGGCGGTTGTCGGCAGGAGCTGTGGCTGAACGTGGCGCGCGAGCGGGCCAAGGCCCACCCCTTGGACGCCCTGCCCGTCCTGCTCCGCGAAGCCGAGCGCAGCCTCGAGGGCGGCACTCGCCCTGCGTATCGCCATGCCGCAGCTCTTCTCCGTGAGGCTCGCCGCCTTGCGCAGCGCACTGACGGGCTCGAGGAGTTCGATCATCACGTCCGCCAGGTGCGCGAGCGCAATCGGCGCCGGCCTGCCCTGCAGGACGAGTTCACCCGAGCGGGACTGCCACAGGCGAAGTGAGGCGAGACCGGTTGTGTCGACCGGACGACGGACTCGGAGCTACTCGAACAATCTGGGCGCTTCGCCCGACGGACCGCCGCAGGCGCCGCTCTCAGGAATCCGATCGGGAGAAGCGGTTGGTCATATGGTTGCTCGCAGTGAAGAGCACCTCGCCCAGCAGAGCGTCCGTCGCCGTGCGGATCTGTTCGGCGATCTCGGTGTTCGCCGCGGCGAGCAGGCCCGGCACCGTGGCTGCGTCGGCTTCCTGTGCAGCCAGATCCGCCGCAAGCACAGCCGCGTGGCCCAGCGCGAGGGTGCGCTGCTGGTACCGCTCGATCGCGGGGACCACCTCCCCGTAGTGGGCGTCGGCCAGGGCCGCGATGATCCGCGAGGTCCAGTAGAAGCTGTCCGTGCTGACCCGTGCCTCGGTGGTCGTGAGGTACGTGGGTGCCTCCTCGACGTTCGTGAACATCGGGATCAGCGTGTTGAACGGATTCGAGGCGTAGGAGACCCACTGCAGTGCGCGGTAGGACTCCGGCAGGTCCGGGCGGATCTGCAGGATCGCGAGGGCGTTGTGGCGGTTGATGCCGATGGGGCGGAACGCGCGGCGCTCGGCGTCGGTGCCGCGGGGTGAGTACGGATCGAACACGGTGCCCTGGTAGTGGGAGCTCAGCACGTCCTTGACGTCCTCGATGGTGAGCAGGCGCTCGGGGGGCCGGCTCCACGGGAGGTCGTCCGAGTCCGGACTCGCCCCGGGCCGGCCCGCGTCCCAGTCCTCGCCGGCGGGGCTGAGGGTGCGCTGCATGTACCAGGCACGGGGCGTGTTGTAGACGTGGTCCGAGTCGGTGTGGGAGCCGAAGGCCTCGCGGGGGTTGAATACCGCGGGGGAGCCGTCGCCCGCTCCCAGGGTGAGGTCCAGGTGGTGGGTCGCGAGGAACTCCCGCAAGTCCGGGCTCGCGAGATGGTCGCGGCCGGGGCCCTCCGCATCGTCGAGGTCGAAGGAGTCGATGCCCAGCTGGTTCGGCATCGTCACGTAGTGGTCCTCCGGGACGCGCCGCGCGATCCAGTGGTGCCCGCCCACCGTCTCCAGCCACCAGATGTCCTGCTCGTCGCTGAACGCGATCCCGTTCATCTCGTAGGTGCCGTGCTCCGCGAGCAGCGCCCCCAGCCGCTCCACGCCCTCCCGCGCGGAGCGGATGTAGGGCAGGGCCAGGGTCACGAAGTCCTCCTCGCCGAAACCGCCCGGCGTGTCCGTGCCCGGATCGTGCTCGACCAGCGGATCCGCGCCGAGCACCCGCGGGTTGCTCGTGATCGTCTCCGTGGCGCTCATCGCGACGTTCGCCGCGTTGATGCCGGCGCAGCCCCAGATCCCCTCATCCGGGAGGGCGTTGGGGATCGCGGTGTAGCGCAGGGGATCCTCCGGCAGCGTGATCGTGCGCTTGCCGATCACGGAGGTGTAGCTGCGGGGCTGGTCGGCCGGGTGCACCACCACGACCCGCTTCGGGTCGAAGCTTCCGTTGCCGGAGTCCTCGGTGCGGGCGACGAGGGGAGAGCCGTCCGCGCTTGCACGGCGGCCGACGAGGAGGGTGGTGCAGGGCATGGGGTGGGACTCCTTCGACGGTGGGTGCGGCGCTCAGCGTCCACCGTAGTCCTCCGCGCGCGGAACGCGGTGTGGCGCTTGTCCTGCGATGAGTAAGCACGAAGGCAGAGCTCACAGACCCGGGAGGGTTGATCCGGCAATGTCGTAGAGGGAACTCGGCTCGGTGTCAGTTGACGAACTCTGCGAGAGCGCGCGAGAGCCGGGAGCGGCGCGGAGCGGCGATCGACGGATCTGCGGAAGGCAACTCGGCGGTGGCGCTCGGAGCAGGATCCGTGGATGCGCGCTTCGCTTCGCGCTCGGCGACCTTCGCCGAGTACTTATCAACATGCTTTTGCGCGTCAGCTTGCTCCTTGCGCGCGGATCTCAGGGCATCTCGAGTCCCGAGACGACCGATGGCGCCGAGCACTGGAATCGGCACCCTCCGCGGTTTGAGTCCCACTCGGATGTGGTGGGCCTCGGGGATCGACGTGATCGCCAGCAGGATGAGCACGCACGCCATAACAGCCATCGGCACGGCGAGCGGCCAAAAGTTGAACCAGGCGAGGAGAAAGACAAAGACGAAATATGAGCCGACGGTAATGTGGATGATGACGGCGGATATGACGTCGACTGCGCCCGCGGACCGCTTCAGCTGGCTGTCCGTCACGACGAGACCGAGTACACCTACGGCGACCCCGGTGCCGAGTGCGAACGTCGCCGGGACCGCATCGCCCAGTGGGGGAATCACGTACCAGCGAGACAGGACGGCGGCGACCGGCCCCGAGAGGACCATGGCCGCAACGAGCATGACGCCGACAGCGAGAACAGCCCGCCATGCCGACGCCGTCGGCCACCTCTCCAGACGGACGATCTGTTCCATCGCCCGCTTCTTGCGCTCCTGCGCGAAGCCGAGGAGGGTTTCGTCGTCACCCACCTCAAACGTGCCGATGACCGTACTGATCGCCAGCTGCAGGCTGTAGATCGGGATCACGACGAGGAGAAGGCCGCTGTCCTCCCGCGAGTGCGCGGAGTGGAAGGAGACCGCGAGGATTGCCGGTCCGACCGATACCACCGCCACCAACGAGATGACGCTCAGCATGCTCCGAAGCTTGGACTCCTCGGCGCCGTCCTGGTGGACGATCTGACCGGTCACGATGGCGATGAAACAGGCGAGCTGCACCGTCGCCACGACGCCCAATGCCCCCATCACCACGTCCCGCGCCCCACTCCCGAGCATCATGAGGAGTTCGTCGGCGCCTATCGTCGGTGCCGACGTGAACTCGTTCCAGACGATCAACACCAGGACGACGAAGCCGGCGGAGATGACCCCGACGCACACGATCTGCATCAGCGCGATGAGTCGCCAGTCACGGCGACCGACTTCCCGTACCTGAATCGTCGTTGCGTTGTCTGCCATGGGGTCCCCTTCGTCATGTTGTCGAGCCGACGCCGCCCGTATGCGCGGACGAGCGCAGCTCCATCTGCCGCTGGAGGCTACGGCGTGGGGGCGACACCCGACAGGCTGAGCCTCAGCTGCACCAGCACCCACCCCGGCACGCCCATGACTGCACAAACAGACGCAACACCTTGAATCGTGCCGAACCTGTGCAAATCAAGTCGGAGCTCAGTGACGAGATGTAGGGTCAGCGGTTCGCCGCGCACTATGCGGTTCGCAATGGGAGGAATGGGATCGCGCGGTCGACGCGACCCTCGCTGGGGAGATCACCGGGGCGTCACAATGGTCGCTCACCCTCGCAATACCTGCTGGAACCGATCACGCAGAAGCGGATCTACGACGTACACGAAAGTTCCCCGCATTCCGCGAGTGAGAAGTACCCGGTAGATGTTGGTGATGTAACGCAACAGGTCATCGTCAGTGGTGTCACGGCGACGCATCCCGTTGTTCTGCTTGCCCTTCGTGTCGAAGTAGCTGTCCTGATCGGCCGCCAGCATGCCACTCTTGGGATCGACCCGCAGGTCTCCGCCGATGATGACGCCTGCGTAGTTGAGGTCATACCCCTGGACGGTGTGGATAGAGCCGACTTCCTGGAGGGATGTCTTCGAGGCGATCCAGTCGACGTCGGTGACGTTCCAATCCAGGGCCAATCCATCGAGCTCGATATCATGCTCACCAGACTTGTTCTTGCTCCGCCACTTCCACGCGTAGCCGGCCACGAGCCGTGCAAGCCCGTATTCGGCGTCTCGCTCATGGACACGCTTGTGCATGGCGCCGAGGTCGTCGAAGATCTCGAACTCGTAGTCCCCGAGGTCGGGGGCGCGAGATGGAGGGTTGTCGGAGATGAGGGCACGGGCGAACTTCAGGTACTCCTTGCCGCCTTTCACGCGCATCTGGGTGTCGAGAGGGTAGAGGCGCTTCTGCTTTCGTGTCTCGGCAAGGACGCTCTCAAAGACTTCGGGTTCGATGTCGATCGGTCGCACACTCTGCGCTGTGTCGAGCAACAGGATCGTGTGGCGGGCGCGCTTGCGAATCCAGTCGAGCTGGTTGATCGAATAGTCATCTTCCCCGAAGAGGCGACGAGTGATTTTGAAGCGCCCTGGGTTTCGTTCCGATCCTGATACGAGGAGGATTGGAACATGCCGAGCAAGTACCCACAGTCGTTCCGGGACCGTGCCATTCGCATGGTCACC
>NZ_JBHTDM010000025.1:0-20741 GCF_042666535.1 Brachybacterium sp. GCM10030252
CGTCCTCGGTATAGCCGGGGCTGATCGACACGGGCTTCTCCTCTCCTGACGCGGCTACACCGCGGCTACGCCTCCATGACTCACAGCCAGCCTGACGGCAGGGGTGAGCTGCATCTGCCCTGCTCTCACGGGGGTCACACGCCGCTCAGCGACAAGTTCGTGCCAGCCATCTCCGGCATGCCGGGCTCTCCCGGTAGCCGGGGTCCGGTCAGCGGATCCAGCTGATATCCACCGAGGACTCCCCCGCCGCAGCCGCACGGGCGGCGCCGATGACCAGCACCATGGCGGCGGCGCCGGGGTCGATGACGCCCTTGGAGGCGTCGCCCACGTAGCTGGCGCGCCCGCGACGGGCAGTGGTCTCCGCGGTGGAGCGGACTCCTTCGAGGCCGGCCTGCTCGGCGGCGGCGAGTGTTTCGGCGGGGCCCTTCCCGGCCTGGACGGCCTCGCGCAGGGCGCCCACGGCCGGGTCGAGCGCGTCGACCATGGTCTTGTCGCCGACCTTGGCCTCGCCGTACTTCTGCACGGTGGCCTGGCCTGCGGCGAGCGCCTCAGCGAACTGGGCGAGCGTGGGGGTCCGCCCGTCGGCGCCACTGTCTCCGGTCCCGCGGTCCGCGCCGTCTCCGATCCCGTCGTCCTCACCGGCCTTGGCGAGGTCGCGGAAGAACATGCCGAACAGGGGCCCGCTGGTCCCTCCCACGCCGAGCCACGCCATGTACAGCGCGGTGAACCACTCGCGATAGGTGCCGGGGCCCTCCGCGTCGATGTTCGCGTCCAGGAGCTTCATGGCGGTGCGGACGTTGGTGCCGAAGTCGCCGTCGCCGGCGCGGCGGTCGAGGTCGCCGAGGGCGTCGGCGGCGGCGGAGAGGGTGTCGCGCACGAGCGTGACGCTCTGACGCCCGAAGTCGTCGCCCAGGGGTTCGCTGCTGGTCGTGGCGGTCATGTCGGTGCTCCTTGCCAGGTCAGGGCATACCGGGTCAGTGTGTGCGGGGTCGGGGTTCACCAGGTCAGTGCGGGGGTGCGGACCGGTGCGTCCCACAGGCTCCGCAGCTGGTCATCGAGCGGCATCAGCGTGATCGAGACGCCGTGCATGTCCAGGCTGGTCACGTACGGGCCGACGAGGGAGCGGCTGATCTCGATGCCGGCGTCGCCGAGGCGGTGGTGCAGGGCACGGGCGACCACGTTGAGCTCGAGCGGGTAGGTCGAGCCGAGGCTGTTGACGATGGCGATCACCTCGTCGCCGCGGGCCAGGCCCAGCTCCTCGAGCAGGGGGTCCAGCAGCAGGTCCGTCAGCCCGTCGGCGTCGGCGAAGGACGCGCGCTGTGCGGCCCGCTCGCCATGGATGCCGACGCCGAGCTCGATCTCGTCGGCCTCGAGCTCGAACTGCGGCTGGTCGTCGCCGGGGTGGGTGCCAGCGGTCAGCGCGAGGCTCATGGTGCGGGCCGACGCGGCGGCGCGGCGACCGATCTCGGCGACCTCCTGCAGGGAGGCTCCGGCCTCGGCGGCGGCTCCGCACACCTTCTCGACGATCACGGTGGCGGCCGTACCGCGCCGGCCGGGCCCCTCGTCGTCCTCGGTATCGGTGGCGAGATCGTCGTCGACCAGCACCATCTCCGTCTCGATCGCGTCGTCCCCGGTGATCTCCCCGGCGATGCGGAAGTTCAGCACGTCGCCGGTGTAGTTCTTGACGATCTGGACGACGCCGCGGCCGGAATCGGCCGCCTTGGTGGCCTCCAGGACCTGCAGTGCGGTGGGGCTGGCGAACACGGCGCCCGCCACGGCGACATCGAGCATGCCGGTGCCCACGAACCCGGCGTGCAGCGGTTCGTGGCCGGAGCCGCCGCCGGAGACCAGACCGACCTTGTCCCGGGCGGGCTGCTTGCGGGTGAGGAAACGGTGCTCGGCGTTCAGCTCCAGCAGGGTGGGGTGGCTGAGCGCGAGACCTTCGAGGGCCTGCGGGATGAGGTCGTCGGGATCATTGATGATGCTTCGTCGCATGGGCGCTCCTCGAGACGGCGGCGTGTGCCTCGAGCGTAGCGCTGCCGGAGGCGGCGCGCTGGGGTCGGCCTCAGCGCGCCGCCCTCGGAATCACCGTCGATCACTCGTCGGGGTTGTACGTGCTCTGCGTGGGAAGCGTGTCCCAGAACGAGGTGTCCACGGTCTCGATCGACCCGTCGGCGATGGCGCGCGCCGTCTCCTCGAGTGTGGTCACGGTCTGTCGGATCAGGTATCCGCTGCTGCGCGCCCCGAGGACATAGTCCTCGTATGAATGATCGGACATGCCACGCATCTCGAACAGCAACGTCGCGATGCCGTACTCGACTGCCAGGCCATTGCGGCTGATGGTCTCGGCGCTGCCGCCGTTGTACTTGCCGATCAGTCCCCACCCCTTCGCCTCGACGGAGTCGTAGACGACTCCGCCGAGCTGCTTGGAGCGTTCGACGAGTTCGGGCGCGACGTTGGGGGTGGTCGGGTAGAGGATCGAACCGGATACCCACTCCTCCCCGATGGCGCTGTACGCACCCTGGTGGTGCAGGTCGATCATGTAATCGACGTCGAACGCGCCGAGCACGTTGTCGTGCAGCGCTTGCGTCTCCGGCTGGAGCCGGTCGACATGATCGCGATTGAGGTCGACCTCGGCAGCGTTGTACCGCGTGAGGTGTCGGTCCCCGTGGGCGATGTAGTCCTCGAGAGAGAAGTCGACGTCGCCCATCGCCCCATCCGGGTTGAGCATCGGGACCACGAGGACATTGACTCCCTCGAGCACGTCACGGTTGCGCCCCGTGCCGAGGTGCTTGATGAACTCGAGCGCGCCCTCCGTCGTGAGCTGCTCGTTGCCATGCTGCTGTGTGAGATAGAGGACCGTCGGATTGTCGAGATCGCTGACCCATGAGGCCAGGTAGAGGTCCCGCCCCTTCAGCGACTGACCGATGACCGTCAGTTCCATCGCCGGCTGCTTGGCGGCCTGCGCCTCCAGGAACGAGGCGACATCCTCGTACGTGGACAGGTGGGCAGTGGTGATGTTGCCGTTCCCGCCCCACTCCGGCCCGTTGCCCACCGCATGGGCGGCAACCGGCACGGAGATGAGGGGAAGGGCGGTCAGTGCACCGAGAGCGCTTCGTCGTGTGATGTGAGTCATGGGGTAGACCGAATCGGTTCGCACGGCTCACCTCAAGGAAGTTGTCAGGAACGGTGCTGAACCGTGACCTGCTCAGGGTTCCGCGCCCCCACGGTCCAGGTCTCACCAGAACCGCAGACGGGACGCGTGCGGCGTCACCACCGCGGGTGGATGGACTCCCGCAGCAGCTCCTCGTAGGTCTCGCGGACGGCCGTGTCGAAGCGCTCGAGCACGTCGGCCTGCTCCGCGGTCGGCTCGCTGCCGGCCGCGGCGTTGCGCTGGGCCTGCTCACCGGTGCTGGCACCGGGGATCGCGGCGGTCACGCCCTCCTGGCCGGTGATCCAGCGCAGCGTCGCCTCGGGCAGGGGCATCGCGCCGTCCAGCGCCTGCTCGAGGCGCGCGACGGCCTCCAGGCCGGTCTCGTACTCGACGCCGGAGAACGTCTCGCCCTGGTCGAAGGCCTCGCCGTGACGGTTGAAGCTGCGGTGATCGTTGCCGGCGAAGGTGGTCGACGGGGAGAACTTCCCCGTCAGCAGACCCGAGGCCAGCGGCACCCGGGCGATGATGGCCACGCCCTTCTCGCGAGCAGTGGGCACCACCTCGTCCAGGGGCTTGAGGCGGAAGGGGTTCAGGATGATCTGGATCGAGGCGAGGTGCTCGCGCTCGAGGCTGATCAGCGCCTCCTCGCAGGTCTCGACGCTGACGCCCCAGGCGGCGATCTTCTTCTCGCCGACCAGCGCATCCAGCACGTCGAACACGCGGTCGTCGCGGTAGATCTCCGGCGGCGGGCAGTGCAGCTGGACGAGGTCGAGGGTATCGGTGGCGAGGTTCTGCCGGGAGCGCTCGATCCAGGAGCGCAGGTTCTCCTCGGTGAAGGACTCCGGCGCGAAGGGATCGGCGCGGCGCGAGGCCTTGGTGGCGATGAACAGCGGGGCCGACGAGGACCCGGCCTCTCCGGCGAGCGCCGCGGCCCGCTCGGGCAGACCGCCCACCAGGCGCTCGCTGCGGCCGTCACCGTAGACGTCGGCCGTGTCGAAGAACGTCACGCCGGCCTGGAGGGCGGCCTCGAGCACCGCGTTCGCGGAGTCGTCGGAGACGTCGCCCCAGTCGGCGCCGATCTGCCAGCAGCCCTGGCCGATCACGGACAGCGGACGGCCGAGGCGAGACGGGGTTCTGTACTGCATGGACATCGGTGACCTCACATATCGGGTAGCCGCCGAACGGCGACGGAGCGGATGCTCACCAGTGTTCCAGAACTCGACGTCGGCGGAGTATCACGACGGAGGGCCGACCGGGAGGACACGGGCGATGACGACCTCTGCGGCGAGTTCGGACACTGCGATGTCGAGCTGTGCCCGAAGAGCTGCGGCTGCGGCGAGGTTGAAGGACTCCGCCGGAGCGCATACGACGGTGAACTCGTCGGCGGCGGACGGCCGCCGGAGGATCTCCTCGAGGCGACGAGCTGCTGCGACGGCGTCAGCGAGGTCCTGGCCACGATGGTTGCCGAGGTCGTCGACCGGCTCGGGCTTCCCTTCCCCGGTGACCATCGCTTCGGTGACCAGGAGGTCCGCATCGCCGTCGTGGAACCGCTCGAGCAGGACGGTTGCGGCGACGGCACGTGACGCTGTCGCCGCGACGTGGGAGAGCAGCCACGTCAGCTGCGCCAGCCCGGTGGCAAGCGAGCCGGATCCGGCACCGGCGCTCCAGGAACGATTGCCCTCGCCGGTGCGGGCGCGGCCAAGGTCCTGCCATCCGTCACCGGAGACGGAAGGAATCGGCACCGACAGCGGCGATTCGATCGCGAGCGCGACGCGCCGCCCATTCCGGAGAGCAGCTCCCATGTATGTCGCAAGCTCCGACGGGTCGTCGGTGCCATGGGCATCGCCGGACGCGTCGGCCCAGGCGAAGCCGCCCGGCCTGCGGATCGACCCGATATCGACACCGATCACGAGCGTTTCGTCATGGGCCATCTGCTCATCCTCGCGCGGAAGCACGGTCTGCCGCACCATCAATCCGGAACGCTGGCGGCACCGACAGGCCGGGCCGCACCGGGTGCGGGCCCGACGGGCCGCTTCCCGCTCCCCGCGGACGGCCGTCTCCTCTGCCTGAAGCTGGCCGAGGGCCGGCCCGGGATCTGTGACGCTGCGGCCCCCGCCGGCCCCGACGGCCCCCACCGTCGGCTGCCGGCTCCCGCAGCGGATCCGATCCCGTGGCCCGGCCTCGCGTCCCCTCGTGACCCGCACCCAGTACCGGGAATCTACGGGTCCCCTCGACGCAGCGCGATGGGGTGAACTCCCCGGTCAGACTCCCCGTGGAGAACTCCCCGGGGAGAACTCCCCATGTGCCGCCTCAGTGCTTGCCGGCGTCCGAGCGCAGGGCGAAGGTGCCCTGCGCCCGTCGGCGGCCCTGCACCGGGCGGTCGGGGACGATGCCGTCCAGGAAGCGGTAGCCGTCGCGGGTGTAGGCGGCGCGCAGGTCGCCTCCGTCGGCCGCGTCGGTGAGCTGGCGCCACCAGTCGGTGATGTCGCCCCAGCCGGGGGCGGCGAGGGATCCGCCGAACTGCTGGACGGCCAGGGCGGAGCACAGGGAGGCGAACTTCAATCGCTCCGGCAGAGGCCACTGGGCCAGCGTGCCCAGCACCATCGAGGCGGCGAAGACGTCGCCCGCGCCCGTGGTGTCCGTGGCCGTGACGGGTACGGCCGGGCAGTAGGCCTCCTCGCCGGTGGAGCCGTCGATGGCGTAGGTGCCGGCGGCGCCGTCGGTCACCACGGCGAGCGGGACGATCTCGGCGACGGCGCGCACCGCCTTGTCGGGGCTCTCGGTGCGGGTGTACGCCATGGCCTCCAGGGCGTTGGGGGTGAAGGCGTGGCAGTGGGCCAGCGGGGCGAGGTCCGCCCGGTCCCAGCGTTCGGTCTCGTCGTAGCCGATGTCGGCGAAGATCAACGAGCCGCGGCGGGCCAGATCCGCCCACCAGCCGGTCTCCCCCGCCAGGTCGACCACGGCGGCGCGGGCGGCGGGCGCTCGGGCGATCAGGCTCGAGAGCGGTTCGGGCAGATCGTGGCCGTGGGTGACCATGGCGCGGTCACCCTGGGTGGCGACCGACGCGGTCAGCGGCGAGTGGAAGTCGGGGAAGCGACGCGAGGCGGAGAGGTCGATGCCCTCCTCGTGCGCCATCGTGTGCCACATCCAGTCGGCGTAGGCGTCGTCCCCGAAGCCGGCCACCAGCCCGGTGCGCAGGCCCAGGCGGGCGGCGGCGACGGCGAGGTTCGCGATGCCGCCGGGGCTGGAGCCCATGCCCTTGGACCACAGCTCCTCGCCGGGCCGCGGCAGTCGCTCCAAGCCGGTGAAGACGATGTCGAAGAACACCGTGCCGGACAGCAGCACGTCCAGCGGCGGGTCCCCGTCCTGGCGAGTGCTCGCCAGCGGATCCCATCCGGCGGCCGCGTCGCGGGCGGCGATCTCCTCGGGGGTGGTCGGGCTCGCGGGGCCCTCGGGCCGAACGGATTCAGGCCGCGCGGGCTCCGGGGTGGGGTTCGGGGTCATCACTTGACGGCTCCTTCGAGCATTCCGCGGATGAAGTGTCGCTGCAGGACGAGGAACATGATCACCATCGGCAGGGCGACGATGACGGCGCCTGCCGAGAGCAGGGCGAGTTCGGCGGTGTACTGGCCCTGGAAGTTCGCCAGGCCCAGCGGGGCGGTGCGCAGGCTGCCACCGGGGGTCATCACCAGAGCGATGAGGAACTCGTTCCAGGTCCACATGAACGCGAGCACGATCAGCGTGGTCACGGCGGGGACGGAGGCGGGGACCACGATCCGCAGCAGGGTGCGCACGGGCCCCGCGCCGTCCAGGGCCGCGGCCTCCAGCAGCTCCTCGGGCAGGGTGCGGAACTGCGCGCGCAGCCAGAACGTGCCGAAGGCGACGGACTGGGCGATCTGCGGCAGGGCGATCGCCGCGTAGGTGTCGGTCAGCCCCATCGCGCGCAGGTCGAAGAACAGCGGGATCACCACGGCCTCGGCCGGGATCATCAGGCCCAGCAGGAACACGTAGAACAGCAGCGTCGCGCCCGGGAAGCGCATGGTCCCGAAGGCGTAGCCGGAGAGCACGGAGAGGACCACGGCGGCGCTGACCACGATCGCCGCGACCACGAGCGAGTTGGCCAGGGAGCGGCCGAAGCCGCCCACCTGCCAGGCCTCGACGAAGTTCTCCGGGTGAAGGTTCCAGAATCCTCCGTCGGCCGCATCCGCCCCGATCTGCGGGGAGAAGGAGGTCAGCAGGATCGTCAGGATCGGGGTCAGGGCGAAGACGGCGAACAGCACCAGCACGACGTAGTTCATCGCGCGTTCGGCGGCGGAGACTCTCATCGTGCCTGCTCCCCTCGCTCGCCGATCCGGGTGACAGCCACGTTGATGGCGAAGACCAGCACGGTCAGCACGATGGCGACGGCGCTGGCCGAGCCCACCTCACGCAGCTCGAAGGCCCGGAAGTAGACCTCGTAGCTGGGTACGGTGGTGGCGTTGCCCGGGCCGCCCGAGGTGGTCATGTAGATCAGGTCGAACGTCTTCAGCGCCGCGATGATCGTCAGCACCAGCGAGACCACGATCTCGCCCCGGACAGAGGGCAGCGTGATGGCGAAGAACTCCCGCAGCGGGCCCGCGCCGTCGAGCCGGGCCGCCTCGAACAGGTCGTTGGGGATCCGGCTCATCCCGGCCAGCAGCAACAGCATGACCAGGCCCATCTGCAGCCAGGTGCCGATGAGGCCCACGGCCGGCAGCGCCGCGCCGGGATCACCCAGCCAGCCGCGGGCCAGCTCGTCCAGCCCCACCGCCCGCAGCGCCTGGTTCAGCGGTCCGTTCGGGGAGTAGATGTTCCGCCACGCCACGGCGACCACGACCAGCGCGATCACCTGGGGCAGGAAGACCACGGTGCGGAAGAAGCCCATGCCGCGCACCTGGCCGCGGCGCAGCACGGCGGCCAGGACCAGGCCGATCACCAGGGGCAGCCCCGAGTAGAACAGGATCAGCACCAGGGCATTGCCGATGGCGGCCCGGAACGCCTCGTCCCCGATCAGGTCGGTGTAGTTCTGCAGCCCCACGAAGGTGGACGGGCCGAATCCCGGCCATTCGTAGAGGGAGAACTGCGCCGCCCGCACCAGCGGGTACAGGGAGAACGCCGCGTAGACGACGAAGGCGGGCAGGATGAAGAGGTAAGGGGTCGCGCGCGATCGCACGACCGCCGATGGGGCCTTTCTCGGCATACGCCGCTCAACCCTCCGCGGTGAACTCGCCGTAGTCGGCCTGCAGCGCCTCGGCGGCGGCCGACGGGTCGCTCTGCCCGCCGATGACCTCCTGCAGTGCGGCCCCGGCGGTGTCGGCGAACGACGGCGTCGCGTAGTCCAGGTACGGCAGCAGCACCCCGTCGTTCGAGACGGCATCGAAGGCTTCGTAGGCGTCCTTGTTGACCCCTGAGGCCGGGGCGAGCTCGGCGGTGCGCAGCACCGGCATCCCGCCCTTCTCGGCGATCAGCTCCATCGCGGTGTCGCTGGTGATGTACTCGATGTAGGCGGCGGCCGCGTCGGGGTTGGCGGCCTGGGCGGGGATGCCGAAGGGCAGGCCGGTCCCGCCGGTCGTCGCGACCGTGCCGTCGACCCCGGCGGGCGGCGCCATGAAGCGCAGGTCCTCGCCCATCACGGCCTCCATGTCCGGGGCGAGCCAGGAGCCGCCGATGAGCATCACACCGGTGCCCTCGGTGAACTCGGCCCACGCGGTGTCGTAGGCCAGCCCGTTCGGGGAGTCGCCGAAGGCGCCGCTGCTCGCCCAGTCGGCGAGCTGGGTCAGGGCCTGCACGTTGGGATCGGAGGTCCACTCCGCGCCCGCGTTGCCCATCGCCAGGGTCACGATCTCCTCGGCGGGCACGAAATGCGCCTGCAGCGGGCCGAAGACGTGCAGCGCCGGCCACTGCTCGAGATTGCCGAGCACGAGCGGCTGCTCCCCGGCGTCCTGCGCGGTCTGGACGAGCGCGAAGAGCTCGTCCCAGGTGGCCGGGGGCTCCGCGCCGATCGCCTCGAGCTTCGCGGCGCTGTAGTAGATGCCGCACACCTCGCCGGTCTGCGGCAGGCCCCACAGGGACCCCTCGCCGAAAGTGACGCCGTCGCTCGAGTAGCGCGCCTTGGACAGCACGGAGGAGGGGAACCGGTCCTCCCAGCCGTAGGCCTCGGCGTAGCCGGAGAGGTCCATCAGCTGGCCGGCCTTGACGAACTCGCCCATGTCCCCGCGGGCGTTGTTGACCTGGAGGACGTCGGGCACGTCGTTGCCGGACAGCGCCAGGCCCGTCTGCTGCTGGAGGTCGTCGAAGGACTGCGAGACGCGGTCGACGGTGATGTTCGGGTACTCCGACTGGAACGCATCGATCAGAGCGGTGATCGCGTCGTTCTGGGCACCGCGCACCTCCTGGTCCCAGACCTTCAGGGTGATCTCACCCATCGCCGCCGGGTCGGTCTCGACGTCGCTCGCGGCCGGGCCTCCCCCGCCGTCACTGTTGGTGCCGCCGCCGGAGTCGGAGCCGGGGGCGCAGGCCGCGAGGAGGCCGAGGCCTCCGGCAGCGGCACTGGAGCCGAGGAAGGTGCGTCGACGCATGGGGTTCTCCAGAGGTAGCGGGCGGCAGCGCTCGGGCGCTGTGGCACAGGACACCCATCATGACACGAACTGCGTGATTCTGCAGTGCGATGTTCGAAACTGCATGGATTTGCTTGAAGAGTGCTACGGTGACGCCATGCTGAGTGAGGAGCGCCACGAGAGCATCGTCGCCACGGTGCGTCGTCGCGGCTCCGCCACCGTCGGCGGCCTGAGCGCGGATTTCGGGGTCTCCGAGGCCACGATCCGGCGGGACCTCGACCTGCTGGCCGAGGCCGGGGTGCTGCGCCGGGTGCGCGGGGGTGCGACCGATGTGCACAGCAGCATCCGCCCGGAGGCCGACGAACGACCCTTCGCCGATGTCGCGGCCACCGCCCCCGCCGCCAAGCGCCGGATCGCGGAGAAGGCCGTCGCCCGGATCGAGGACGGCGACGTGATCGCGTTGGACATCGGGACCACCGTCGCCGCCATGTGCCCGTTGCTCACGGGACGTTCCCTGACCGTCGTCACCGCGTCCCTCGCGGTCGTGAAGTCCCTGGCGGAGGCACCGGGGATCGACATCGTCGTCCTCGGCGGGCTGCTGCGCCCGAACTACCAGTCCCTCGTCGGGACCCTCACGGAGGCGGCGCTGCGCCAGGTGCGCGTCGATGCCGCCTTCCTGGGCACCTCCGGAGTGCGGGCCGACGGCACCGTGCTGGACTCCACGCCCAGCGAGATCCCCGTCAAGCGCGGCCTGCTGTCCGTCTCCTCCTCCGCCTACCTGCTCGCCGACCACTCGAAGTTCCCCGGCTCCGGCTTCCTCGAGGTCGCCCCGCTGGGCCGCTTCACCGCCCTGATCACCGACCGTTCCCCCCATCCCGCACAACTTTCCCTCCCCGAGGGGGAGGACCTGGAGGTCCTGCTGCCATGAAGCTGACGATCCTGGGCGGGGGCGGTTTCCGCGTCCCGCTGGTCTACGAGGCCGTCGCCACCGGCGCCACCGGCCTGCACGTCGACGAGATCGCCCTGCAGGACGTCGACCCCGGGCGGCTGCGCACCATCAGCGCCGTGATCGAGGGGCTGCGGGAGCAGCTGGTCGCGCAGGGGCGCACCGCCCGGCCGCCGGCGCTGACCGTCACGACCGACCTGCGCGAGGCGGTCGCCGGCGCCGACTTCGTCTTCAGCGCCGTGCGCGTCGGCGGCGCCGAGGCACGCACCGTCGACGAGCGCGTCGCCCTCGACCTGGGCCTGCTGGGCCAGGAGACCATCGGCCCGGGCGGTCTCGCCTACGCGCTGCGCACCATCCCCGTGGCCCTGGACATCGCCCGCACCGTCGCCGACGCCGCCCCCGGCGCGTGGGTCATCAACTTCACCAATCCCGCCGGGATCGTCACCGAGGCCATGCGCACCGTCCTCGGCGATCGCGTCGTGGGCATCTGCGACACCCCGATCGGCCTGGTGCGGCGCGTGGGCCGCCTGCTGGGCGTCGACCTGGTCGGCGGCGAGCGCGGGGCCGACGTGGACTACGTGGGCCTGAACCACCTGGGATGGCTGCGCTCGGTGAGCGTGGACGGCCAGGACCGCCTTCCCGGCCTGCTGGCCGACGACGCCGCCCTCGAGGAGATCGAGGAGGCGCGCCTGATCGGGAAGGACTGGGTGCGGGCCGACGGGGCGCTGCCGAACGAGTACCTGTACTACTACCTGCACACCTCCGCGGCGATCGAGCGGATCGTGGGCTCGGCCAGCACCCGGGGTGAGTTCCTCGCCGCGCAGCAGGGCGATTTCTACGGTGCGGCCGCCGAGGGATCGTGCTGCTCCTCGCCGCTGGAGAGGTGGCGCTCCACCCTCCACGAACGGGAGGCCACCTACATGGCCGAGTCCCGGGACGAGGAGCGCCGCGAGGAGGACGTCGCCGGGGGCGGGTACCAGGAGGTGGCGCTGCGGCTGATGACGGCGATCGCCACCGGGCGCAGCGAACGGATGATCCTCGATGTCGGCAACGTCCCCGCCGGCCACGAGGCCGACCCGGTCTCCCGCCGGATCGTGCCGGAGCTTCCGGCGGACACTGTTCTGGAGGTGCTGTGCACCGTGGACGGCGACGGCGTTCACCCCCGGCCGGTGGCACCGGTGGAGCTGGGGCGGCTCGGGCTGATGTCCTCCCTGCGCGCCGCCGAGCGCTCCATCCTCGAGGCCGCCGTGACCGGCTCGCGCCAGGCCGCCTGGCAGGGATTCTCGACCCATCCCCTGGTCAGCTCGCCCACGCTCGGCGCAAGACTGCTGGAGGGCTACATCGCCGGCCACCCGCAGATCGACGCGCTGCTGACGCGTCGCTGAGGCGGTCTCGAGCGGGGCCGGGGCGTCCGCGCCCGTGGTCGGCACCCGGCCCGACGCCGGCCGCGCGGCCGCCCGAGACCATGTCGAGACCGTCCGTCCCGGTCGTGACCACCTGTGGCCGGCTCACGGCGGACCTGCAAGGATGAACGGATCCCTGACAACCGCTTACCCCGGGAGTTCCCCCATGACCCAGACGACGCCGACCCCGACCACGGCCTCACGACCGCGCATCGGCATCGCCGGGATCGCCATCGAGTCCTCGACCTTCACCCCGTACCGCTCCTCCGAGCGCGACTTCGAGGTCCGGCGCGGCACCGAGGAGGTGCTGGCACGGTTCCCGTTCTTCAGCGGCGCCGTCGACCCCGGATCCGCCCCCGGGCCGGCGTCCGGCGCCCCGGCCGGGACCCCGTCGGCCAGCGGGCAGGCGCTGCGGGAGGCCGCCGAATACGTCGGCGTGCTGCAGGCCCGGGCCCTGCCGGGCGGCCAGCTCGTGCGGGACGATTACGAGGGCTGGAAGCGCGAGATCACCGAGGGACTCGCCGCGGCGCACGCCGAGGCACCGCTGGACGGGTTCTTCTTCGACATCCACGGCGCCATGAGCGTGGAGGGGCTGGATGACGCCGAAGGAGACCTGATCACCGCGATCCGCGAGGCGATCGGTCCCGACGTCGTCGTCGGCACCGCGATGGACCTGCACGGCAACGTCTCCGAGACGCTGTTCGAGGCGTGCGACCTGCTCACCTGCTACCGCCACGCCCCGCACATCGACGCCTGGGAGACTCGAGAGCGCGGACTGCGGGATCTCGTCGAGACCTGCGCGCGGGTCAGGGCCGGCGGCGCCCTCCCCCACAAGGCACTGGTGCACGTGCCGATCCTGCTGCCCGGGGAGAAGACGTCCACCCGCATCGAGCCGGCCAAGTCGCTGTACGGGAGGATCCCGGCGATCACCGAGCGTGAGGGCATCACCGACATCTCGTGCTGGATCGGCTTCGCCTGGGCGGATCAGCCCCGCTGCCAGGCGGCGATCGTGGCCTACGGCGAGGATGCGGATGCCGTCGACGCCGCGGCCCTCGAGCTGGCCACCGCGCTGTGGAAGGTCCGCCACGACGTCGATTTCGTCGCCCCCGCCGCTCCCTTCGACGAGTGTCTGGACCGTGCGATCACCTCGATCGCCCGGCCGTTCTGGATCTCCGACTCGGGCGACAATCCCGGCGCCGGCGGCGCCGACGACACCACGTACTGCCTGGCGCGGCTGATCGCCCGCGAGGAGATCCGCTCCGGGGAGGTCAGCGCTCTGATGGTCGCCCTGGCCGATCCCGCGTCGGCCGATGCCGCGACCGAGCTCGGAGTCGGCGGGCGCGGCGACTTCCTGGTCGGAGGGCACATCGATACCCGCGAGCCCGGCCCGGTCGCGCTGCGCGCCGAGGTCGAGGCGCTGGACGAGACGACCCAGACCGGCCGTGCCGCGCGGCTGCGCGTGCTGGATGGGGACCGGCCGACGGGCCTGAGCGTGGTGGTCACGGCACGCCGCTCGCAGTGGGCACGCCAGGGCATGTTCGAGCGGCTGGGGATGTCCATGACCGGCTTCGACGTGGTCACCGTGAAGATGGGCTACCTCGAGCCGGACCAGTACGAGGCGGCGGCGGACTGGATGCTGGCGCTCACCCCGGGCGGCGTGGACCAGGACCTGGTGCGGCTCGGTCACCAGCGCATCCAGCGCCCCATGATCCCGTTCGACGCGGAGATCCCCGCGCCCACCCCGGCGTCCGTGGTCAGCGCCGCGGGGCGAGAGATCTCGTCGCCGCGGCCGTGAAGGGCCGAGGCACCGATGGTCCATGAGGACCCGGAGCTCCGCGCACGGCTCGCCGCGGAGGCCGAACGCACCGCTGAGCGGATCTCCGCCCTGGAGCGAGACTACGGATCCATCGTGGACGGCATGCAGCTGAGCTCCACCGATGACGAGCATGATCCCGAAGGGTTCACCACGGCCGTGGACCGCTCCCGGACGAGCGCCCTCCTGGAGACCGCCCGTCACCAGCTGGCCGAGGTGCGCAGTGCCCAGGAGCGCATGGCCGCCGGGGCCTACGGCCGCTGCGAGGTCTGCGGCGAGGCGATCCCCCGCGGGCGGCTCCTGGCGCGGCCGGCGGCGCGCACCTGCGTCGAGTGCGCGGACCCGGGCCGTCGCTGACCGGCGCGTCGGCCGCCTCCGGAGAGGGTCACCGAATACCGGCGATGATGTCGTCGACCACGCGCTGTGCGACCGTGGACGCCACCTCGCGAGGTGCGCCCCGCAGCGGGCCGTGGACCATCAGCTCCGCGCACCCGTGCACAGCCGACCAGCAGGACAGCTCCGCCCCGTCGCGGCGGTGCGCCGGCAGCACCCCGGTGCGCACGCACTCGTCGAGCGCGGCCAGCAGCTCGGCGAACGGCGGGACGTCCTGGAGCTCCACCTCCTCGGCCGGGTCGAGCGCGGCATCGTCGGCGGCACCCGCTTCGGCCCCGTCCCGGGCGCGCTCGCCGAAGAAGGCCAGTTCGAACCATCCCGGCTCCTCGATCGCGAAGTCGATGTACCCCAGACCCACACCGCGCAGTCGCGCCAGGGCCGCCCCCGCCTCGTCGTCGCCTTCCTCGTCGCCGGAGCAGCCGTGCCGCGTCCGCGAGCGCATGCGCTGGACCATGCGCGCCTGGATCTCGCCGGAGAGCGCGACCATCAGGGCGTGACGGTCACGGAAGTGGCGATAGGCAGCCGCCGGAGAGACCCCGGCGCGGCGGGTCACCTCGCGCAGCGACAGGGCGGAGGGACCCTGGTGGCGCGAGATCTCGAGCCCTTCGGCCACGAGCGCAGCCCGCAGGTCGCCGTGATGATACGGCCGCGATCGCTCCGCCACTCTTGACGCCCTCCTGAAGGAAGTTTACGGTGTTCACACCAATGTGGATGGTGTTCACATGCACTGTATCCCTCCCGAGGAGCGTCATGACGACGAGTCCCGCCCCGTTCCCTCCCGTCACCGATGCCGAGACGTGGCGCCGCGAGCTCGACCAGCTCCGCGCCCGCGAGAAGGCTGCGACCCGCGAGCTCGACGCGATCGCCGCCCAGCGTCGCCGCCTACCCATGGTCGAGCTGCCCGAGTACACGCTGATGTCGAAGGACGGCCCGGTGCGCCTGGTCGACGTCTTCGCGGGCCGTTCGCAGCTGATCACGTACCACCACATGTGGTCCCCCGGCTCGGAGTGGCAGTGCGGGGGCTGCACGTACTTCACCTCGCAGTTCACCCGCCTGGACTTCCTGGACCGGTACGACGCCCGCTTCGTCGTCGTCACCCAGGGCCCGATCGACGAGGCCCTGGCCTACCGCGAGAAGGTCGGCAACGAGATGGAGTGGTACTCCACCGCCGACAGCTCGTTCGGGGCGGACGTGGACGCCCCACCCGGTGGGGGATTCGCGGTCAACGTGCTCCTCCGCGACGGGGACCGTGTCTTCCGCACCTGGCACACCACGGGCCGCGGTACCGAGCAGCTCTCCCACACCTTCGCCCTGGTGGACCTGCTGCCGTGGGGCCGGCAGGAGCCCTGGCAGGACTCCCCCGCGGGCTGGCCCCGTTCCGAGACCTACGACAGGTGGCTGGACTCCCCCGACGTCGCCGCCCTCTACGGGAGGACACCCTCATGAGCACCGTCCGGACGGGCCCCGCCCCGGGAGCGCCATGCATTCGCTGATCCTCACCCAGAACATGACCGCCGACGGCTCGGTCGAGATGCTCGATGACTGGTTCGACCCCAGCGAGCAGGACCCCGAGATGCTCGAGCTCACCCAGCGCGACAGCGCCGAATGCGATGCGATCGTGCTGGGCCGGCAGACGTTCGAGGACTTCCGCGGGTACTGGCCCCAGCAGAGCGACGACACCACGGGGATCACCGACGAGCTCAACGCCCTCGCCAAGTACGTCGTCAGCACGACCATGACCGACCCCGGATGGCAGAACTCCACGGTCATCGACACCGACCCCGTCGCCGCGGTCCGGGAGCTCACCCAGCGATCCGGTCGATCGATCTCCCTGACCGGCAGCATCACGCTCAGCCACACTCTCATCGCCGCCGGTCTCGTCGACGAGTACTGCCTGTGGACCTATCCCTACGTCCAGGGACGCGGCCGGCGGCTGTTCCCCGACGGCCACCGCGAGCGCCTTCGCCTCACCGAGCACCGCTCCTTCGCCACCGGCGTCACCTACACGCGCTGGTCTTCCGCCACACCCCTGGAAAGGAACGAGTCATGACCGAGCCCACCGCCGCACCGACCGCCCCCACCACGCCAGAGGCATCCACCACGCCGGGGGCCGAGCGCGGCCAGCATGGCGACGCCGAGGTCCGCCTCGTCGCCCACCGCGTGGTGAAGGCCCCGCCCGGCGAGGTCTTCGCCCTGCTCACCGACCCTTCCCGCCACCACGAGACGGAGCCGACGGATTGGGTGCGAGGCGCCCTGGACGGGGCTCCGGAGCGGCTGACCGCGGCGGGCCAGGTGTTCGGCATCGAGATGTTCCACGTCAACGCGGGCGGGCGCTACGAGATGCACAACCTGGTGACCCTCCTGGAGCCGGAGCGCGCGATCGCCTGGGAGCCGTCCCAGTACGGCGCCGACGGCACGCTGCAGGGCGGCGGATGGATCTGGCGCTACGATCTCGAGCCCGTCGCCGAGGGCACTCGCGTGAGCCTGACCTACGACTGGAGCGCCACCCCACCGGAGGTCGCCGCAGCCATCGGCGGCATGCCGGCCGTCGGCCCCGATCATCTCGAGGCCTCCCTCGCCTCCCTCGCCGAGACCGTGGAGGGCGACTCACGCGCCGCCTGAACTCACCCCGGCCTCCTCGCCGGGGTGTGGCGTGCCCGCTGCCCGTGCGCCGGCCTCTCAGGAGTCGACGAGGGTGACCTCGAAGGAGTACCGCGAGGCGCGGTAGACGTGGTACCCGTACTCCACGACGCCGCCGTCATTGGCGAAGGACTTGCGCTCCATGGTCAGCAGGGCCGCGCCGACCTGCTCGTCCAGCAGCTCGGCGTGCTCCTCGTCAGCGGTGGTGGCGCCGATGCGCTCCTGAGCGAGGACGGAGATCACGCCCATCTCGCGCAGGGAGGCGTAGAGGCCGGTGGCGGCCAACGACTCCCGCGAGGGCGCGATGCGTTCGGGCAGGGTGTTGCGCATGACGGCCAGGGGTTCGTCGTCGGCATAGCGCACGCGCAGCAGGTCGAGGACCTGCTCGCCGGGGCGCAGCTGGAGCCGGTCGGTCGCTTCGACCGACGGGCGGCCGATCCGGTACTCGATGATCTCGGTGCGGGGGTCCTTCCCGGCGGTGCGCAGGTCGTCGTACAGGGAGGTCAGCGCGACCTGCCGGTTCACGGGGGCCTGGATCACCTGGGTGCCCACCCCGCGCTTGCGCACCAGCATGCCCTTGTCCACGAGCTCCTGGATGCCCTGGCGCACCGTCGGGCGCGAGAGCCCCAGCCGTTTGGCCAGGGCCATCTCGTTCTCCAGGCGGCTGCCCGGGGGCAGGCCTCCGGTGCGCACGGCGTCCTCGATCGCGGAGGCGAGCTGGAGGTACAGCGGCTGGGTGCTGTCGCGGTCCACGGTGAGGTCCAGGACGAACGGACTCACCTCGGTGCTTCCGGTGTCCATGGGTCTCTCCTTCGTGCTCGCAGGCATGTCACGACATACCGTCCAGGGACTCCAGCATAGGGACCACGGTCACGCAGGACGCGCCTCCAGCTGCACGTCGATGGCGTCCTGGCTGGTCAGCGACTTCTCGGCGGCATCGCAGACGGCGGCGGCGAGATACCCGTCCCAGGCGGTCGCGGAGCGCTCGGCGATGTTCGTGCCGACCGCGATCGCATCGACCCAGGCCTGGACCTCGGCGTCGTAGGCCGCGACGAAGCGGGGCCGGAAGTCGGCGGGCACGGAACCTCCCCAGGTCCCGCCGGGCTGCTGAGTGGTGACGCGGGAGATGTCCAGGCCGATGGTGGCAGTTCCGCGGGAGCCGACCACCTCGGTGCGCACCTCGTAGCCGGCGCCGGTGTTCACGTACAGCTCGTCGGTGACCACCACGCCCGAGGCGGTGCGGAACAGCAGCAGCATCGGGTCGTGGAGTCCCTCGGGGGCGTTCTCCGTGCTGCGCGGGATGATCGTCTGGACCGAGGTCGCGGGCTCGTCGAGGAAGAACGAGATCGCGTCGATCTCGTGCACGGCGGAGTCGTAGACCATGTGGGCATCGGTGAACCCGGGCGGGACCTCGGCGTTGCGGTGCTTGCAGTTCAGCAGCATCGGGGTGCCGACCTCTCCCGCCTCCAGGGCGTCCTTGAGCTCGGCGTACTCGGCATCGAACCGCCGCATGAACCCCAGCGAGACGTACCGCTGCCCGGAGGCGTGCTCGGCGCGCACCACGTCGTAGGCGTCGGCCGGGTTCATCGCCAGCGGCTTCTCGCACAGCACGGGCTTGCCGGCGGCGATGCAGGCGATGGCCTGGTCGCGGTGGAACTGGCCGGGGCTCGTGATCAGCACGGCGTCGACGTCGTCGGCGGCGATGAGCTCCTCGGGCGAGTCGACGACCCGTGCACCGGGCGCGGCGGCGGCGACCTGCTCGGCGGTCTCCCGCCGGAAGTCGTTGATCGCGCTGACGCGGGCGCCCTTGGTGCGGCGGGTGATGCGCTCGACGTGATCGGCGCCCATCCGGCCCACGCCGATCACGCCGATGCGGAGGTCGCGCGGCAGATCCTGCTGGGTCTCCTGCGGGGTCATCGGGGTTCTCCTTCGAGACGGGGGTCGATCCCGGCGTCGGCCCAGGTGCCGCGCACCCAGGTCTGGTCGGGATGGTCGGTGATCTTCCACGCCCGCTCGGCCTCGGGGCCGGCCATGACGTTGAGGTAGTACATGTCGTGCCCGGGGGCGGCGGCGCACGGGCCGTGCCAGCCGTGCGGGACCAGCACGGTGTCCCCGGCGCGGACCTCGGTGAGCACGTCGATGGGGCGCTCGTCGCTGGCGGTGCTCCGGTGGTATCCGAAGCCGGCGCTCCCGCCGGGGGCGGGCTGGATCTCGTAGTAGTAGATCTCCTCCAGCGCGGATTCGCTCTCGGAGGCGGTGTCGTGCTTGTGGGCGGGGTAGCTGGACCAGTTCCCGCCGGGGGTGATCACCTCGACGGCGATCAGGCTGTCGCAGGCGTCGAACACGCCGGCGGCGCCGAAGTTGCGGACCTTGCGGGTCATGTTCCCGCCGCCGCGGATCTCGACGGGGATGTCCTCGGCGCGGATCAGGGCGACGGGATGGCCGCCGGCCGCGTCGGCCTCGACGACGGCGGCGGTCACGGCGAAGCGGCCTCCGCGCTCGGACGAGATCTCCAGGTGGGAGCCGACGGGGGCGTAGAGCACGTCCGTCGCGGAGGCGAAGACGTCTTCGCGGCCGCGCAGGGTGTGCGTCGTGCCCTCGACGGTGACCTGGCAGCCGCCGCTGAGCGGCACGACCATCACCTCGACGCCGTCGGCCGCATAGGCCTCTGATTCACCCGGGCCGAGGGCGAGCACGCGCAGGCCGGTGTGGTGCCAGCCCTCGCGCCGGCCGGGATCGATCACCGTGTCGTAGCGGCCCTCGCCGGAGGAGCGGGCGGGGATGTGCAGCTGCGTCATGGGGGCTCCGTTCTCTCAGCGGATCATCTCGACCGAGGCGCGCACTGCGGAGGTCACATCGCCGTCGGCCGGGTAGAGCAGGGTGCGGCCGACGACCAGCCCGCGGACGTTGGGCCGGTCCAGCGCTCTCTGCCAGGTGGCGCGCAGGCCCGCGGGGTCGGCGTCGACCGGGTCGCCGCCGAGGATGAGGGTCGGCAGGGTGGTGGCGTCCATGACCCGCTCCATGTCCTCCACCGCCGGCAGCTTCAGCCAGGTGTAGGCGCTGGTCGCGCCGAGGCCCTGACCGATGTGGATGGACCTGATGACGGCCTCGGGCGAGAGGTTGTTGACGAGCTTGCCGTCGCGGCGGGCGGACATGAACGGCTCGACCATCGCGATCAGCTCGTGCCGGGCGAGGTCGGTGACGGCCTTGGCGCTGGCATCGAGGATGAAGGAGGTCCGGTCGTCGGAGAGGTCGATGCGGGTGAGCATCTTGCCGCCGTCGAAGCCGGAGGCCTTGATGGAGGGGGCGTCGTAGGCGGTGAAGCGGTCCTCGATCTCCCAGGATCCGCCCTGCAGGCCGCCCCGGTTCATCGAGGCGAAGACGACCTTGTCCTCGAGCGCGCCCAGCAGGAGGAGATCCTCGAGGATGTCGGCGGTGCCGAGCACGCCGTCCACGCCGGGCACGGCGAGGGCCTCGCGCATGCGGTCCAGCAGCTCGGTGCGGCTGGCCATGGCGTCGGGGCGGGGGCCGACGCCGAGGGCACCGCGGGCGGGATGGTCCGCCGCGATCACCATGAGGCGCCCGCCCGTGTCGGCGACGGTGCGGCGGCGACGGGCGGCGGCGAGGCGGGCGATGCGCCCCGGATCCTCCAGGCGCACCCGCGTGACGTCCTCGTAGGTGCTGACGAACTCCGTGCTGCGGTCGACGTCGGTGCTCACTGGGGGACCCTCCTTAGTGCGGCCTTGTTCGGTAGGGTCGTGACCACTCGGTCCCGGCGGGTGCATGGCCTAGGATGCGAGCCGTTCGACGGCCAGCA
>NZ_JBHTDM010000026.1:0-23627 GCF_042666535.1 Brachybacterium sp. GCM10030252
ACGAACGCCACCCCGTTAGTATCCCGAATCACCCACCTCGACCCACAAACCTCCAGGTCAACGGGTTGATAGCTCGCCAGCGACATCACCGTGCATCAAGTCAGGTCAGGATCGGCGCGAAGACCTTCAGCGCCGCCACGGTCGCGGTGAGAGACACGATGAAGATCTCTGGGCGGATCTCGGGAATGGTGATGCGCCGTAGTTGCTGGAACCAGGAGGCGCCGTCCAGATCCGCGGCTTCATACAGCGAGGGATCCACGCGGCCGAGCGCTGCCATGAAGATGACCAGCGGATATCCGATCTTCAGCCACACCATCATGAGCATGACGGTGACGATCGCGATCGCCGGATCTCCGAGCCAGTCGGGAGGATTCGCGATGCCGATGGCCTTGAGGAACGAGTTGACCGCGCCGGCGTCGGTGTTCATGACCCAGCTCCAGATGAAGCCGGCAACCGCGATCGGGAGGATCTGGGGGAGGTAGAAGCTGCCGCGCAGAAAGCTCGCCACGCGGCTTCCGTAGCGGGGTGCGATCAGGTTGAACAGGAGTGCAGCGATGATCAGGCCGAGTATGGTGGGGACCACCACGATTGCAACGATCATGAGCAGCGAGTTCGTAAACGACATCCAGAAGTTCTCGTCCTGGAGCAGCTCGGCGTAGTTGCCCAGGCCTACCCATTCCATGTCGGCGGCGCCGCCGCGCCAGTCGAACAGACTGATCACGACGTTCGCGACAAGCGGGATGAGCACGATGACGACGAACCCGATCGCCATTGGCAGGAGGTAGGGCCAGTAGGTCTCGCGGTGACCGGATACGCGGCCAGGACCGGTTTTGGGTCGCGTCGCGGGGCGGGTGGCTAGCTGAGTGGACGCTGTCACTGCTGGGTGCCTTCGTCGTAGAAGGACTGCAGCGCATCGAGGTATTCCTGCGCTGTCTCGTTGCCGTTGGACATGGACTGCATATGCTCCTGCATGAAGTCGAGGAAGCCGATGACCGGGTAGTCCGGGTAGTACGACAAGGCGTTGCCGTCCATCAGTTCCACAAATCCTTCGGTGTACTCCCGGGTGCGCTCATCGGTGATCGCTGCGGGGTTGCCCGCGATGGGCAGCCCACCGAGTTCGCCGATAAGGTTCTGCACCTCTTCGGACAGCGTGATGTCGATCCACTCGTACGCGAGTTCCTTGTTCTTGGCGCGCTCCGGAACTCCCCAGAGGTGTCCGGAGGAGCCCATGACGAGGTTCGCGCCGGGGAATGTCATGTACCCCCACTCGAAGTCCGCCTCGGCCACAGCGCGGTGGAAGACACCGTGGTTCCACACGACCATTGCGGCGTTGCCGCTGAGGAAGTTGACCGTGGCCTGCTCGAAGTTCAGACCAGCGATATCGGTGCCGACATAGCCGCGCTCGATCCAGGACTGGAAACGCTCCGTGCCCTCCGCCCAGGGGCTCGAGGAGAAGTCGACCGGATTCTTCACGAACATGAAGTCGTCGATCTCGTCGCGGGTGGCGATCGCGGAGACCAGTGAGTACCAGATCCACATCTGGTTGAAGCCCTGACTGGTGGCAGCGGAGCTCGCGATGGGGGTGACGCCCGCGAGTAGCAGCGTGTCCATAGCCGCCTCGAGGCCGTCGAGGTCGCTGATATCAGGGGAGATGCCGTGCTGTTCGAAGAGGTCCTGGTTGTAGAACAGCGTGACGTACTCACCGATATTGGGGACCCCGAACCAGGAGCCCGAGCCGGCCATGCCGTCCTCGTACAGCGCGAAGGAGCTCATCGAGTCGCTGACCTTCGCGTCCCATCCACGCGCGGTCACCGTCTCGGTGAGATCGGTGAGCAGGCCCTGCGCGGCGAGCTGGCCACCGTCGGCGTTGCCCTTGTTGAACTCGATGACATCAGGAACTTCGTTCCCGGACAGGGTGATCTTCGCGTTCTGGCGAACCGCATCGAAGCTGGTCTGCTGGAAGTCGACAGTGACGTCGGGATGCTTCTCCTTGAAGATCTCCAGAGCGCGCTTCCAGCCCTGGCCCTGAGCGGAAGTGGGATCCTCGTACTGGAGGACCTTGAGCGACGTACCATCCTCTTCTGCGGAAGACCCGCAGGCAGTCAAGCCCATGGACATCGCGGGGAGAGCAGCGGCGGCGCCGAGGGCACCGAGGGTCTGGCGTCGTGTGAACGTCATCGTTCTTACCTTTCGTAAGGGGTGATTTTCAGTTGGGGTGAGAGCTGACGGAGTCGCGGCGGATGAGTGGACAGGGGACTTTGACGCGGCGCCGGTCCAAACGGGGGTCCTCGATGAGGTGAACAAGTTGCCTCACTGCCTCGGAGCTCATGCGTTGGTGAGGCAGTTCGACGGTGGTCAGGCGCGGTGAGAAGAACTCGGAGGTGTACTCGACGTTGTCGAAACCGACGATGCTGAGATCCTGAGGGAGAGATAATCCGTGGCGCCGGGCTGCTTGTGCGACTCCGAAGGCCGTGCGATCTGAGAAACAAAACAGCGCCGAGGGTCGTTCTGCTGCCGGGCGGGCGAAGAGCCACGCGGCCGCCGCTTCGCCCGCGGAGATGGAGGGATCCGAGGCGTTGATAATCAACGGCTTGACCTTGCCTCCGAGTTGCTCCCGCACGGCATCGCGGAAGCCCTTCTCGCGCAAGTGCCGAGCGATGTACCTGTCGTCATCGACACCGACGTAACCGACACGGGTGTGGCCGGCGGAGATCAGGTGGGATGTGGCCTCGTAGGACCCTTGAACTTCGTCCGCGATGACCTCGGTGACAACGGGGTCCGACCCCGTACTGATGCAGTCGAGGAACACGAACGGCGTGGTGTCCGGGACTGTAGGAATGTTCCGTCGGCGGTAGTAGTCGGCAGCGAAAATGATCCCGTCGACGTCGCGCTGCAGCGCGGTCTGGATCGCGCTCTCTTCAGCGTGCGAGGCGTCTGTGACGGGGATGGTGATGAGGATGTACCCGGCTTCCGTTGCTGCCGCCTGCGCTCCGCCAGTGAGCCCGGAGAGGAAGGGATCATCGGGCCCCGTGTAGCAGATCAAGGCGATCGCATGGCTTTTGCTGAGCTTCAGACCGAGCGCATGGGGGTTGGGTCGGTAGCCCATCCGGTTCGCCGTCGCGCGGATAGTCTCCGCAAGGGGCGGGTTCACCCGCCCCTTGTCCTTGTGGTTCAGGGCGAGCGACACCGTCGACACCGAGATGCCGAGCTGGTCGGCGATATCCCGCATTCGTACCATCACGACTCCCTCCCTCGTGTCTCGTCACGCGTTGTCAATCGATTGATCCGGAACGCTAGGGAAGTCAAACGGTTGACGCAACGGGGCCGAGCTTCGAAGTTCGACAAGCGTCTCTTCGCAGAGGTCGCCCCGCGCTGGCAGCAGCCGACTACCTCATCGCCGACGCCCGCCACCGGCGCCATTGGCCACGGCCCTGGCCGATGCCGGAGTGAAGGTCCTGGTCCCCTCGAGCCGTTCATGATTCTTCGGTACGAGAGACCGCGGTAGATCCCGTCACGCGACCGAGTCCGGCGGGCCCAGGCGCGGCCGTCGCGACGCCGACCAGCACCTCGGTACGCTCGCTCCGGGAGGCACGTTCCTGCGGCGCCTCAATCCCCTGACGCCCTCACCCCGGAGGCCCCGTTGATCGACCCCGTCGACCTCGCCGCGGATCTGGTCCGCATCCCCAGCCCGTCGACCGACGCCGACGGCATGCAGGCGATCCAGCAGCACGTCTCAGCTCTCCTCTCCGAGCACGTCCCCGGCGCCCGGATCAGCACCGGCGGGGAGGAGCGACCGTGGACCCTGATCTCTCTCGGGCCGAGCGGCCCCGCGCCGCTCTTCGCGTGCCATACCGATACGGTGCCGGTGGGCGAGCCGAGCAGCTGGTCACGCGATCCCCACAGCGGCGAGATGGACAGCACCCACCTGCACGGACGAGGTGCCGTGGACATGAAGGGCGGGCTCGCCGCGGTGACCGCCGCGCTGACCCGTGCCGCAGCACAGGGCACGGGCGGGCACCTGCTGCTCACCGCTGACGAGGAGATCGGATCGCTCGGTGCGCAGCGCACCGGGGAGGCGATCGCGGATCTGGACCTGACGGGGATCATCGTGCCCGAGGCGACCGCTCTGGATGTGCGGTGCGCGCATCGCGGCGCCAGCTGGCTGCGGCTGATCGCCCGGGGTCGCGCCGCGCACGGCTCCGCCCCGGCGCGCGGGGTCAATGCTGTGCTCCGGCTCTCCAAGGCCTTGGGGCCCGCCCTGGCCGCCGCGCCTCTGCGCCATGACACGGCGCTCGGCGAGGAGACCGTCTCGATCGGCACATTCGAGGGCGGCGATGCCACGAACATCGTCCCCGCCACGGCATTCGCGACCGTGGACCAGCGGACCGTCGCGGACTCGGCTCCCCTGCTGGAGCACTGGCGACAGGTCGACGGCATCGACGAGGTCGAGACGATCCTCGATCTCGCCGCGCTGCGCACCGATCCCCAGGCGCCCTTCGTCCGCTCGCTGCCCGCACCCCTGGACCCGACTCCGGTCACGTATTTCACCGACGGGTCGGTGCTGCAGGGTTTCTGTCCGGATATCCCGATCGTCGTCTGGGGGCCGGGGGATGCGACGCAGATGCACTCCGTGGACGAGCGTGTCGAGCTCGCTCAGCTCACGACCGCCACCGACCTGTTCACGCAGGTACTGCTCTCACGCCGGTGAGGTCGCGTTCGCGCTGACGGACTCAGCGATCTTCAGGTCCATCGGCAGCAGGTGCGTCGCTGGCTCCCTACTGCTGCCGGCGGCCTCGACGAGGTCCAGCGCCTGCCGCGCGATCTCGGCCAGCGGCTGCACGACGGTGCTCAGCCGGGGCGTCACCCAGGAACCCTGATCGATCCCGTCGAACCCGATCAGGGAGAGATCTTCGGGGATGCGCAGGCCGTGCATGGGCGCGGCTGCGGCCAGACCGACCGCGACGATGTCACTCGCGGCGAAGACCGCCGTGGGCGGATCCTCGAGGCGCAGGACGCGGGAGAGGGCGCTGGCCCCGAACGACTCGGAGTACGTCCCCTCGAGCACCAGATGCGGATCCACCTCGAGGTGGGCGTCGCGCAACGCCCGCAGGTGACCTCGCAGCCGATCCCGGGCCGAGCCGAGGCGGCCCGGACCGGCGAGGTGCGCAATACGACGATGCCCCTTGCTCAGCAAGAAGGTGGTCGCCCGGTAGGCGCCCTCGAAGTTGTCGGCGCCCACGAACGGTCGGTTCTCGGCCAGCGGCCCGTCGAGCTTCTCGTCGACCACGACGAAGGGGAAATCGTCGGGCACCTCGGCGAGCAGGGCTCCGCTCCCGGTCATCGAGACGAAGAGGACGGCATCGGCTCCCAGGCCGCGGCCTTGGGAGCAGGCGGTCACGATCTTGCGTTCCCGGGCCTCCAGTCCGTCCGAGACGAGCACTGAGACCTCGAGGTCACGGTGGTGAGCGGCGTCGGTCAGGGCTTGGGTCAGCTGCGCGAAGTAGGGATTGGACAGCTCCGGGATGACCAGCGCGACGTGCCCCACCTTGCTGCGCGGCGCAACGAATCCGGTGGCCTCCATCGCCGTCCTGATACGGCTCTCGGTCTCTCCGCTGAGCCGGAGCTGACCCTTGAGGAAGCGCGAGACGGTCGAGGTCGAGACACCCGCTTCCCGGGCGACGGCGGATATCGACATGAGTTCCCTTCCGGTGGCGACGCCTGGACAGGCTACGCGGGAGTGGCTTGCGATCCGAACGCCACCGCTCTAGTGTCAGGGCACACGGTCATTGCGCAACTGTTGCGCAACGCAGATACGGACGAGTCCGAGGAGGACCACATGGCGAAGGTGCTTTTGGCAGGAGAGTCGTGGGTCAGCGCGACCATCGACCACAAGGGGTACGACCCCTTCCCCCACACCCAGGTGCAGATCGGGTGCGCTCGGCTTCTCGATGCACTGGGCTCCGAGGGGCACGACGTCACCCACCTGCGCTCCCACGATGTGGCCGAGTTCTTCCCCCAGACGCGCGAGGAGCTCGATGCCTACGACGTCGTCCTGCTCTCCGACATCGGCGCCAACACGCTGCTGCTGCCGCCGCGGGTCTTCGACCAGGGCCGCCCCGCCCCCAACCGTCTGCACCTGCTGCGTGACTGGGTCCGTGACGGCGGCGGGCTGATGATGGCCGGTGGCTACCTCTCCTTCCAGGGCTTCGGCGCCAAGGCGAACTACGCCGGCACCGCCGTCGAGGAGGTCCTGCCGGTGAGCATCCACCGCTGGGATGACCGCGTGGAGTCCCCGCAGGGCGTGCAGGGCACGCTGACCGGCACCGACCACCCCGTCGTCGCCGGCCTCGACGCGACCTGGCCAATCCTGCTCGGGTACCAGGAGCTGGTCGCCACGGACGACGCGACCGTGCTCGCCGAGGTCGAGGGCCACCCGCTGCTCGCGGTCCGCACCGTCGGCGCCGGGCGCACCCTGGCCTTCGCCTCGGACATCTCCCCGCACTGGGCCCCCCAGGAGTTCATGGACTGGGCCGGCTATGCGACGCTGTTCAGCCAGGCCATGATCTGGCTGGCCGGCGACGACTCGGACGAGGTGGCGTGAGATGAACACGACCTCCGACGACGTCGTCCACGATCGCCCGCCCGTCGCGAAGACGGCCTCCCTGGGCCTGTTCGTTCTGTTCACCGTGCTCGCCGGGACACTGGGGCCGATGCAATCCGCCGTCAACGGGCGCCTCGGCGCCGATCTCGGTGACGGTCACCTCGCCTCGATCGTCTCTTTCGGCAGCGGCCTGCTGCTGATGTTCGTGATCGTTCTTCCGCGGGCCTCGACCCGCCGCGCCTTCGCGAGCCTCCCCGGCCATCTGCGTCGGGGCACGATCCCGTGGCCGAATTTCTTCGCCGGGCTGTGCGGGGCGGTGATCGTCCTGTCCGAGGGGATCTCGGTAGGGCCACTGGGCGTCGCGACCTTCCAGACCGCGCTGATCTCCGGCATGGTCATCTCCGGCGTGGTGTGCGACCGCCTCGCCATCGGTGTCCAGTTCAAGCAGGCCGTGAGCTTCTTCCGGATCCTCGGTGCCGCTCTCGCCGTCGTCGCGACGGTGCTGGTCGTCTCCCCGAACTTCGAGACGCCCCACGCCCTGGCACTCGTCGCGCTGCCCTTCGCCGGCGGCCTGCTCGCCGGCTGGCAGCCCGCAGGTAACTCGAACGTCGGCAAGCTGGCCGGGTCGATGCTGGTCGCGATCACGTGGAACTTCCTGATCGGTTTCGTGTTCCTCACCGCGGCGTACCTCATCCGCCTGGGCACGGGGCATGCGAGCTTCGCGCTGCCGGACACCTGGTGGATGTATCTGGGCGGCCCGCTGGGACTGGCCTCGATCGCTCTGATGGCGATCCTGGTGAGACGTCTGGGACTGCTGCTCCTCGCCCTTGCTTCGACGGCAGGGCAGCTGGTGGGCTCCATCCTCATCGACGCGCTGATCCCCGGCATGGGCACCGTGCACGGCGTGACGATCCTCGGTGCCCTGGTGGCGCTGTGGGCCTCCGCGATCGCCATGATCCCCTCGAAACAGGTGCGCACGCAGGACGGTGCCCGGCAGCTGGCCGCGCACGACGGGCAGGAGCCGCAATCGCAGGAGGCGCGCCCATGACGGAGTCGTCCCGAATGGTGCACACGGTGGCGGGTGCCGTCGATCCCGCTGAGCTCGGCGTAGTGCTTCCCCACGAGCATCTGTTCAACGACTTGAGCTCGTGCCTCGTGGACCCGACGTACTCCTTCAGCCAGGTCCTCGCCGATCACCCCGTGGACGCGTCGCTGCAGTGGGCTCTCAAGCAGGATCCGTACTGCAGCGCCGACAACGTCGCCTCGAAGAATCCCGCCGGAGTCCGATCTGAGGCGGTCGCCTTCCAGGGCGTCGGCGGGGGCACGATCGTCGACGCCACCGGGTCCGACGCGATCGGTCGCTCCCCCGCAGACCTCCTCCGGCTCTCCCGGGAGACCGGGCTGCACGTGGTGATGTCCACCGGCGCCTACCTGGAGAAGTTCGAGGGAGATCGTCTGACGACGCACAGCGTCGATGAACTCGCGGAGCAGATCCTCAGCGAGCTCCGCGACGGCGTCGGCGTCGGCGAGGAGCGAGTGCGCGCCGGCATGATCGGCGAGGTCGGCGTCTCCCCCGACTTCACCGACGGCGAGCGGATCAGCCTCCGAGCTGCGGCGCTCGCTCAGCACGACAGACCGGGAACGGCGATGAACATCCACATGCCCGGTTGGCAGCGCCGCGGCGGCGAGGTACTCGAGATCGCCGTGGAGGAGATGGGCGCGGATCCAGCGCAGATCTCCCTCGCCCACAGCGACCCCTCCGGGGCGGACGTCGACTACCAGCGCCGCCTCCTGGACAGCGGCGTCTGGCTCGAGTTCGACATGATCGGCCTGGACATCTCGTTCCCCGGTGAGGGGGTCTCGCCCTCGATCAGTGAGACCGCCGACGCCGTCGCCCGGTTGATCGCCCTGGGGTACGGCGACCAGCTCCTGCTCAGCCACGACCTGTTCCTCAAGCAGATGTGGAGCCGCCTGGGTGGGAGCGGTCTACTCCTCGTGCCGACCGTCTTCCTGGAGCTGCTGGCAGTACGTGGCGTGGACCCTGCGCAGGCTGAACGGCTGATCACCGCCAATCCCCAGCGATACCTCGGAGGTCCTGGACAGTGACCTCGATGATCGCCGATCAGGACAGGACCGCAGAGGGACGGCTCCTCGTCGTCGGGTCCGTCAACGTCGACCTCGTCCTCGCGGTGCCGCGTCACCCGGAGCCGGGCGAGACCCTCGCCGGGACGGGATCGCGCCGGTCACCGGGCGGCAAGGGGGCGAATCAGGCCTGCGCCGCAGCACGCCTGGGCGGCGACGTCCGCTTCGCAGGCCGCACCGGGGCCGATGCCGACCTCGCTCTTGACCTGCTCCGCCGCGCCGGCACGGACCTCAGCGCGACGACCCAGGTACCCGGATCCGAGACAGGATTGGCCGTGGTCACTGTCGATGACGTCGGCGAGAACAACATCGTGATCATCCCCGGGGCGAACGGCTCGTGGACGGCGCAGGACGTTCACGGGCTCAGATCCGCCGTGGAGGACAGCGATCTCGTGGTCTCCCAGGGAGAGATCCCCGCCGCTGCGGTGGATCAGCTGGCACAGCTGAGCACCGAAGCCGGGACCCGCTTCCTGCTGAACCTCGCGCCGGTGATCGACGTCGACGAGACGACGCTCGCCGCAGCCGATCCCCTGGTCGTCAACGAATCGGAAGGACGCCTCGCGCTGACCGCTCTGGCCGGTACCACCGCCCCGGAGGATGATGCGGCCACGGTGCGACTACTGCGCGAAGCAGGCGTGCGCAGCGTGGTCATGACCCGGGGAGCTCGCGGCGCGCTCGTGGTGGCCGACGAAGAGGTCACCGAGATCGGCTCACCGGCGGTGCGGGCCGTCGACACGACCGGCGCCGGTGATGCGTTCGTCGGCGCACTGGCCGTGGGTCTCGCCCGGGGCGAGAGCGCGGCCCAGGCGTGTAGGCGAGCAGTGCGGGTGGGCGCCTACGCGGTGACGCGACATGGGGCGCAGCCGTCATATCCCCAGCAGGGGGACGAACTGCCGGCGTGACGCCCATACTCTCGGCCCGTACAGCCGCGGGATCCGGCGGGGTGAGCCGCGGCGGACGGCGGCGCCAGCGGACACTGTCCCGCCTTCAGCGCGCCTCGGCCGCATAGGTCGACTCGTCCAGGCCCGACTGAGTGGGGTCGTAATCAACCTCGCCCACCTCGAACATCGTCGTCATCCAGTGGTAGAAATTGTCGCCGCGATCGCGCAGGCGCCGGTAGAGCCTCGTGGTGAGCTTCCTGCGCACCTCAGCCATCTCCGGATGGCCGTGCACGTTCAGCAACTCGTCCGGATCGGTGTGCAGATCGTAGAGCTCGTTGACGGAGTCCGGATTGACCACCAGCTTGTAGCGGTCGGTGCGGAGCATTCGCTGGGGGTACGGGAAGTGGTGTCCGTGGAACTCGCAGACGATGTCCTCGTCCCACTCGGGATGCTCCCCGCGGGCCAGTGGCAGCAGGCTGCGGGAATCCACCGCGGGAGAGGGGTCCAGGCCGGCGAGGTCCAGGATCGTCGCGGTGCAGTCCAGGAGGCTGACGAACTCCTCGCGCACCTGGCCCGCTGCCCCGCCCGGAACCCGGAGAAGCCCCGCGGTGCGGTAGATGTCCTCGTACATCGCAGGGCCCTTGTCGTGCAGACGGTGAGACCCGGTGAACTCGCCGTGGTCGCTGCTGAAGAACACCGCGGTGTCGTCCGTGAGTCCCAGGCGCTCCAGCGCCTCCATGACGCGGCCGATCTCGTGATCGATCATCGCCACGTAGCCCCAGTAGACGGCGATGAGCTTGCGCGTGGTCTCGATCGGCATGGTGTCGAAGGTCCAGTGCGCGCTGTAGTTGGCCTGCACCGGCGGCTTGGCCGCGAAGGTCTCCGCGATGGAGCGGGGAAGCTCCACCTGGGAGGGGTCGATCAGGTCGAAGTACTCATCGGGCAGCACGTAGGGCAGGTGGGGACCGAAGAAGTTGAGCTGGAGGAAGAACGGCGTCGCGCCGCGCCGGAGGTCCTCGGCGTAGGTCTCGAGCAGCTCGATGGTGCGGGTCGCGAGATAGTGCTCGAAGGTCGCCTCGAGCGGCTGGTGCAGACGCGCCGCGAGCAGATTCCCCGGGCCGCCGTTGGGGAGGGTTCCGCGGATGCGGTCGCTGATCTCGTACGGCGGCAGTCCGTGCTCGGCGAGGTGATCGAGGTAGTCCTGCGCCTCCACGGGGTTGTGCCAGGCGGAGCCGGGCAGCTCCGGGCCGTCGAAGCCGGCGTCACGCGCCTCCTGCTGCGCCCCGGCGTGCCACTTCCCCACCAGCCCGGTGTTGTAGCCGTGATCGCGCAGGGCGTCGACGAAGGTGAACGTGCCCGGGTCGAGATCCTCGAGGTAGCCGACGTTCCGCTCGCGGTTGGCCAGCACCCGGTGCCGGAACGGCGCCTGGCCGGTCAGCAGGCTGACCCGGGCGGGGGTGCAGATCGCGGTGGGGGTGTACCAGCGGTCGAAGCGGGTGCCGGTGCGGGCCAGATCGTCAAGCACGGGCGTGATCCCGCAGGGATTCCCGTAGGCGCCGAGGGTGTCGGTCCGATGCTGATCGGTCATGAGAAAGAGGATGTTGGTCCGCTGGCCGTCGGTCATGCGGGGCTCCTTCGGAGTCGGGGGACGGAGGGTGTGCTGCGCGTTCCGGGGTAGTCGGCGAGCAGGGAGGTGCGGTGGACCAGAGCGAGAATCGCGCCCGAGGCCCCACCGGAGTCGCCCAGTTCGGAGACGCGCACGCGGGGGCGGGCGCCGTCGATCGTGTGGACCTCGAACGTGATCGTCGAGGCCACCTGCTGCACGAACACCGGAGCGATCCGCGGCAGCGTCCCGCCCACCACGATGTCCGCCGGGTTCAGTGCGAGGATCGTGCCGGCGAGCACCTGCCCCACGACGGTCCCCGCCTCACGCAGGACCTCCTCGAGGATCGGCTCGGCGCGCTCGAGGGCGCGCTCGAGATCGGCGAGGTCGTTCAGGGCGAGCCCGCGCTCGCGGCAGGTCTCGAGCACGGCGGGGACGGAGGCGACGGTCTCCAGGCAGCCGCGCTTGCCGCAGCGGCAGGTCCGGCCGTCCCGTCGGACGCTCACATGCCCCAGCTCGCCCGAGAGGCCGCGGTCCCCGTGCACGAGGCGGCCGCCCACCACCACCCCGCCGCCGATCCCGGCGGCGATCCGCAGGTAGACGAGGTCGTCATCGACCGTGTCCCGGTGAACCGCTTCGGCCAGGGCCGCGAGCCGTGTGTTGGTGTCCAACAGCGGGGTGAACCCGAACCGTTCGCGCACGGCGCTCTCGACGGCGCGGCGAGCACGGGCGGAGGCCTCACGGGCCAAGGAATGATTCCCGCTCCAGGACGGCGAATACGGCCCGGGCAGACCCACGCCGACGCCCTGGAGCGCCCCGAAGCGGGTGCCGCCCTGCTCCATCTCGTCGACGAGCGCGAGGGCGGCGGCGATGCGTTCCTCCCACGGGGCGCCGGTGCCGAGCGGCCGGTGCTGGGCGGCGATGATCTCGTAGCTGGCGTCGACCACCGCGACGTGCACCGCCGCGTGCGCGAAATCCATCCCGAGGTACTGGCCCGAGCGCGGGTCGAGCGCGATCAGTTCGGCCGGCCGGCCCGAGCCCTGCCGGGATCCCGCGTCGGTGGCGACCACCTGCAGCGCTCCACGCCGGAGGAGGCCCCCGACGATGTCGGAGAGAGTAGTGCGGGAGAGTCCAACCTGTGCCGCCAGCTCCGCGCGGCGCAGGGCACCCCGTTCGCGGAGCACGGCGAGCACTCGCTCCTCGTGCCGCCATCGCACGAGCACCTGACCGCCTTCGGGTGTGGACATGCGGTCAGGCTAGGCACGAGGCTTTTTTCCGACAACCTTCCGACGAAAAAAGTTCGAATTTCCAGAGTCGCGCGACGGAAGTTTTCCGTCAGAGTCTTGCCGGAAAAAACGTGGGTTCCTACCGTCCCAGGGGTCGCGAGCGGTACAGCCGTCGCGGCGGCCCCCACGGACCGTGGCGGGTCCTGACACGAAAGCAGGTCGACGACGATGTCCGCATCCCCCACTGCCCCCGCCCCCTCGGTCACCTCCCGACGGGCCACCTTCGCAGCCTTCACCGGCGCCTTCCTGGAGTGGTACGACTTCTGGATCTACGGGACGGCCGCCGCGCTCGTGTTCCCCCAGGTCTTCTTCTCCAACGCCTCCCCCACGGTCGCCCTCCTCCAGTCCTTCGGCACCTTCGCCGTGGCCTTCCTGACCAGGCCGCTGGGCGCGATCATCTTCGGGCACTTCGGTGACCGGATCGGCCGCAGGCCCGTCCTGCTGATCACCGTCTTCCTGATCGGCGGAGGCACCTTCCTGATGGGCCTGCTCCCCTCGTACGCGGTCGCGGGAGGCCTCGGAGCGACACTGCTGATCGCCCTCCGCCTCGTGCAGGGCATCGGCATCGGCGGCGAATACGGCGGCGGCTCGCTGCTCGCGCTCGAGAACGCGCCTCGGGGAGGACGAGGCCTCGCCGGCAGCTTCCACCAGCTCGGCACCCCCGCCGCCCTGCTGGCCTCCACCGGCATCTTCGCGGTCGTGACGATGCTGCCGGACGAGGCGCTGTTCACCTGGGGCTGGCGCATCCCGTTCCTTCTCAGCGGCCCGTTCCTGCTGCTGGGCTTCTACATCCGCAAGCACCTGCCGGAGACCGCGGCGTTCACCGAGGACAGCACCGCGCAGAAGCGCGCTCCTCTGTTCGCGCTGCTGGTCGAGCAGCCGAAGGTGGTGCTGATCGGGATCGGTGCGCGCATGGCCGATGCGGTGACCTTCAATATCATTAACGTGTTCGCCGTCTCCTGGGTGACCAGCACCCTGGGGATGGACAGCGGCCTGATCCTCACCGGGTTCGTGATCTCCGCTGCGGTCCAGCTGTTCGTCCTGCCCGCGGCGGGGAGGGTCTCGGACCGCTTCGGCCGCCGGCCCGTCTACCTCACCGGCATCGTGATCTGTGCGATCGGCGGCGGGCTGCTGTACTTCCCGGTGATCTCGCTCGGCAACGCGCTGTCCACCTGGGCGATCATCATCCTCGTCCACGCCTTCGGGACCGGGCTCATGTTCTCCATCCAGAGCGCCCTGTTCGCCGAGCTGTTCGGCACCCGTGTGCGCTACACGGGCCTCGGCATCGTCTATCAGGGCTCCGCGCTGATCGGCGGCGGACCGACCCCGGCGATCGCGGTGGGCCTGACGGCCCTGGCCGGCTCCTGGTGGCCTGCCGGCGCGTACCTGATCCTCGCCTGCGGTATCAGCGCGCTGTGCATCTGGTGGGCCGGCGAGACGTACCGCACCGATCTGGCGGACCGTGACGGCGAGCCGTCGACAACCGCCGGCGGCGCCCGGGAGGTGGAGGCCCGATGAGGTTCGAGGCCTCGACTCCGCCGGCCCGGCCGGTGCAGCGGGAGGCCGCCGGCTCGACCTGGTCCGGCTGCCACTCCTTCGCCGCAGAGGAACTGCTGGTGCCGAGCACGGTGGAGCAGCTGCAGGAGACCGTCGCCGCCTCCTCCCGGATACGGGCCCTCGGCACCCGGCACTCCTTCAACGACATCGCGGATACCGACGGCAGCCTGGTCAGCGTGCTGGGCCTGCCCGAGCGGTTCGAGCTCGACGATGACGCCGGCACCGTCACCGTCTCCGGCGGGACCTCTTACGGCCGCCTCGCCGCACAGCTGGGTCCGACGAGGTGGGCGCTGGCCAACATGGGGTCGCTCCCCCACATCTCGGTTGCCGGTGCCGTCTCCACCGGGACCCATGGCTCCGGAGTGGCCCATCGGAACCTGTCCGCCGCCGTGCGCGGAATCGAGACCGTCGAGGCGGACGGCGCGCTGCGCCGACGCACCCGCGAGGAGGATCCCGACTTCGCCGGCCGGGTGCTCGCGCTGGGAGCGCTCGGCATCACGACGGCCCTGACCCTCGACCTCGTGCCCTCCTTCGAGGTCCGCCAGGACGTCTGGTTCGATCTGCCGTGGGCGTCACTGCTCGAGGGCGTCGAGGACATCATGACCGCCGCCTACAGCGTCTCGATCATGCCGGACTGGAGCTCGACCGAGGTTGCCGGGAAGGTATGGCTGAAGTCCCGCACGGACCACTGGGACGGGACCCTGGACCCTGCGCGATACGGCGCGCGCTGGGCGCTGAGCGTCCCCGGCGAGATCGCCGAGGGGCACTTCCCCCATCAGACCGTCCAGGGCGGCGTGCCCGGCCCGTGGTGGCAGCGGCTGCCCCATTTCCGGCCGGACGCGAACCCGAGTCGCGGCGACGAGATCCAGACCGAGTACTTCGTGGACCGCCGCCACGGGGCGGAGGCCCTCGCGGCGCTGCGCGCCTGCGCCGAGCGCTTCGCGCACCTGGTGCTGGTCTCGGAGCTGCGCACGGTCGCGGCCGACGATCTCTGGCTGAGCCCGTCCCACGGTCGGGACTCCCTGGGGATCCACTTCACCTGGGCGAATGACCCCGAATCGGTGCTGGAGGTGCTCCCCGTGGTCGAGGCTGCGCTCGCGCCCTTCTCACCGCGCCCGCACTGGGGCAAGTGGTTCTCGCTCGAGGGCCCCGAGATCCAGGCGCACTATCCGCGTCTGGCGGACTTCCGCCGTCTCGCCGAGGCCGCGGACCCGGGCGGGACGTTCCGCAACCGCTTCCTCGAGCGGACGCTGGGGCTCGCGTGAGGGGTGTCGGCCCGGCGCATCAACCAGGGAGAGGCCCGCCTGTTCTTCTGATGGGTGTTCTTCGGTGGGGATCTCACTGCAGCTCAGCGTCGCCGATGAGGTAGGCGGGAACGGTCGTGCTGCCGCCGATCTGAGTGTCATAGCTGATGCTCCCCCCGATGGTGATCCACAGCTTCACCTCGTCGTCGGCGACGAAGGGGTCGAGTACCGGACAGTCGGACTCGCCGTCGCCGGCGAAGCCGACCGAATTGTGCTCGTAGTCGTACCAGTCGTCCTGGGGGGATGCAGCGAGAGAGATCCGCACGAAGCACTTTCCTGTCGCCGCATCCAGCTGCGTGATCACCCCGTAGACGATCGCCTGGCGCCCGATGTGGTCGTCCGGGGCTTTGACGATCTGCGCGAGGGTGCGCTCGTCCAGCTCCTCGTAGGTGCTGACGTCCGGCACCCCGGCCTGCGTCGGGCCGGGCTCTTCCGTCGCTTCGGCGGGCGTCGTCGGCGTGGAGACCGGCTCGTCCTCCGTGGCCGGCTGGTCGTCCGTCGCCGGATCCGCCTCGGCAGATGTCTGCTCCTTTGTGGCCTGGCCCGACGGCTCGGCGTCCACCTCTGCTCCCTCGTCGACCTCCCCGGCCTCCCCCGCGGCTGCCGTCGGCTCCGAGGGGCCGGACCCCTCCGGACTCAGCACGAGGCCCACGAGCGCGATAGTTGTGGCGATCGAGGCCAGTGCGCCGAGAGCTGCCGCCAGCGCGCCGACGTAGGTGCGCTTCGTCGCGAGCCCACGACGGGCCGCGATGACGACCAGCACGATGCCGACGAGCCCTAGCACCGCACCGAGCAGCGGCACCAACCCGAGCACGAAGGCGGCGATGCACACGATGAGCGCCGCGAGCGCGAGCGGCGCAGCTCCCTGCGCGGCATGACCGTGCGTGCGTCTCGAGGCAGAAGCTGTTCCGTCGTCCGGCGCTCCGCCGGCAGAACCGTACGGCGACATCCCCATGTCATCACCCGCGCCGTCGACGTCGGCGCACCCTTTCGCCCAGTGATCCGCTCTGCTCGGCGGATCGTCAGGGGGAGTCTGCGAGATGGCCCTGACATCCGAGTTCGGGCCGGCCGGGCTCTACCCGTCGATCTCAGCGAGACGCGCACCTGTTGGCGGCGCCACCGCCGGCCCCCGGCTCACCACGGCGCCAGCTGCACCTGCCGCCGGTCCTCCACCCCCGCCAGCACGTCCAGGAGCCGCTCCATGAGGTCTAGCCGCACCCCGCGATGCGCCTCGTCGGCCCACAGGTTCACCAGCTCCCCCGGGTCGGTCTCGAGGTCGTACAGCTCTCCGGTGCGCTCGCGCGGGGTGCTGGGGGCCCCGTGGTGGGCGATGAGCTTCCACCGGTCGTGGCGCAGCATCGTCAGGTGCGCCGCCGGATTCGCGGGGTCCCCGCTGGAGCGGTACTGGCTGAGTGCCCAGTCCCGCCAGTCCACCGGCTCCCCGCGCAGCAAGGGCAGCAGGCTCTCCCCCTGCATCGCGCGAGGTCGCTCGATGCCCGCTGCCTCGAGGAAGGTGGGGGCCAGGTCCACCCACTGCACCAGCTCCGACCTGCGCGTGCCCTCCGGGACCACGCCCGGCCAGCGGATGATCAGCGGCACCTTCACCGAGCAGTCGTAGAGGAATGGGCCCTTGCGCAGCAGCTGGTGGTCGCCGAGCAGCTCGCCGTGGTCGCTGGTGAACACCACGATCGTGCTCTCCGCCAGGCCTTCCTCGTCGAGCACGGCGAGGATCCGTCCCACCTCGTCGTCGACCAGGCTCACCATCGCGTAGTAGGCCCGGCGCACCTCGTCCAGCTCCGCGTCGGTGTGCTCGACGTAGCTGGGCATCCCGCCGCCGCGGTGCTCGGAGGTCAGGCGCTGGATCTCGGGCTTGTCCTCGAGCTCGCCCTCGCGGGTGTTCACGGGCGGCAGCTCCACGTCGTCGTAGCGGCGGAGGTACTCCTCCGGTGCGCCGAAGCCGTGGTGCGGGTCGAAGAAGTTCGCCACGAAGAAGAAGGGCTGCTCCTCGCGACGGTCGGTGCGGAGGAAGGAGATGGTCTCCTCCGCGATCCAGCGGCTGTAGTGCGCCTCGGTGGGCATCGTGTCGAACAGGCCGGCCTCGGCCAGCGCCCGCTCGTACAGCTCCGGCCTGCTCGCCCGCAGCCAGCGGTGATAGGCGTTCTCGCTGGAGCCCGGGTAGGGATCGTGCGCCCAGCGGAAGACCCGGAAGCCGTCGTCCAGCCGCGGCTCGGTGCGGCCGTGGTAGCAGGAATGCAGGTGGAACTTCCCCACCAGGGCGCAGTCGTACCCGGCCTCGGCCAGGTCCTTCGAGAACACCCGGGTCTCCGGGGCGATGTCGACGCCGTTCTCGTACAGGCCGTGGGAGGAAACGTAGGTGCCTGTCATGAGGCTGGCGCGCGAGGGGGAGCACACCGGGTTCTGCACGTAGCAGTTCTCGAACAGCGCGCCCTGCGCGGCGAGCCGGTCGAGGTGCGGGGTGCTCACCGCCGGGTTCCCCGCTGCCGCCACCATGTCGTAGCGCTGCTGGTCGGTCGAGATGAGCAGGATGTTCGGCCGTGGCATGGCCGTCCTTTCCGTGGGGGTCACTGTTTCACCGCGCCTGCGATGGAGTCGACGAACTTCTTCTGCAGGATCACGAACACGATCACCACCGGGACCAGGGAGATCACGGCGCCTGCCGCCATCCCCGACCAGTCCTGGCCGTAGTCGCTGACGAAGGAGGTCATGCCGATCGCGAGGGTCTGCAGATCCGGGGTGCTGAGCGTGAACACCAGCGGCAGCAGATAGGCGTTCCATGCCGCGAGGAAGGTCAGGATCGTGACGGTGGCGGTGATCGGCCAGGACAGCGGCAGCATCACCTGGAAGAAGGTGCGGACCGCGCCCGCCCCGTCGAGCTTCGCGCTCTCCTCGAGCTCCTTCGGCAGGCCGCGGAAGAACCCGGCGTACAGCAGCGTGGAGGCGATGTGGCCGCCGGCGCCGAGGCCCAGGATCACGCCCGCGTGCGTGTTCAGCAGGCCGAGCTGGTCGGTGAGCTGTGTGACGGGGATGATCGTGTACCCCTCGGGGAGGAAGAACGTCACCAGGAAGATGCCGATGAGGATCTTCTTGCCCGGGAAGCTGAAGCGCCCCAGCACGTACCCCGCCAGGGCGCTCCGCACCACCACGATGACGATCGTGCCCGCGGTGATGATCACCGTGTTCAGGAAGTACTGCGCGAAGCCCGCCTCGGTCCAGGCCCGGGCGTAGTTCTCCCAGCGGAACGTCTCCGGGATCAGGTTCAGGCCGCTGGAGAAGATCTCCGAGGATTGCTTGAGCGATGCCGAGACGAGCCAGATGAAGGGATAGATCCACAGCAGCGTCATCACGACCAGCAGTGCGAGGGTGACGATGCGCCGCGCGCTCACCGGGCGCCGGCGGCGCCGCGCGGGCGGGTGCGACTGTGCCGTCGTGGGGACACGCGAATCGGTGAGCGTCATGACGTCCCTCCCGGCATCATGCCGCGGGCCGCGCGGATGCCGAGCGCCTGCACGATCGCGAGGATCACGGTGAGCAGCCCGAACAGCACCGCCGCAGCGGAGGCGTAACCGAGCTGCGGGGTGGTAGCCGCGAACGCGGTGCGGTAGATGAAGATCTCGATCACCTCGGAGGAGAAGGCCGGCCCGCCGCCGGTCATCGTCTGCATGAGGTCGAAGACGTTCAGGGCGCTGACCGTGTCGATCAGTGTGATGATGATGAGGAACGGGATCAGCAGGGGCAGGGTCACCCGCCAGAACTCCTGCCATGAGCTCGCTCCGTCGAGCTGGGCGGCCTCGTGGACGTCCGTGGGGACGGTCTGGAGCGCTGCCAGCCAATAGATCATCGTGATGCCGAGCCACTTCCACACCCACACCGCGACCCCCGCCCACAGTGACGTGCCGGGGTGGGCCACGAAGTTGACGGGCGACTCGAGGAGCCCCGCCCCCACCAGCGAGAGGCTGAGGGGTCCCTGCGCGTCCAGCAGCAGGGTGAAGACGATGCCGATGATCGCTCCGGTGGTCACGACGGGGAGAAAGAACAGAGTCCGGAACACGCCCTTGAAGGGCGTCGCTCTGCTGTTCAGCCAGAGCGCGAGCAGCAGCGCGAGGATGACCCGCGTCGGCATCGCAACCACGAGGAAGAGCAGCGACTTCCCGAACGAGTTCCAGAAGAGGGGGTCGTTCCAGAGCCGGACGAAGTTCTCCAGTCCGTTGAACGTCCCGGTCATCGCGAATCCCGGCCAGTCCATGAACGCGTACACCCAGCTGGCCACGAGCGGGTAGACGGTGTAGAGGCCGTAGCCGACCAGGGTCGGCAGCAGGAAGAGGTAGACCCACCACTGCTCACGGACCCGGCGCAGGAGCGACCTCCGGGTGCGGGGCGCGGCCGTAGGCGCGCTCCGGGTCATGTCGGCGGAGACGAAGCTCATCGCTCACCTGCTCGCGTAGTCGTCGGCGGTGTAGTCCGATTCGCGGTCCCAGTTGGAGAACACCCAGTCCTCCAGGCTCACGTCCTCGCCCTGTGCGGCGACGGCCTCGACGGCCCGTTCCCGTTCGGTGTTCATCGCGTCGTAGTACGCGGTCAGCTCTCCCTGCAGGTCGTCGGTCGCCCCCGAGAGGTAGGACTGGGTGATCTCCCCGGCGTTGGGATGGATGTCGCTCATCTCGGCGACGACCTTCCACATCGCGGGGTTGCCAGACTCCGGAACGGGCGCGATCCGCACGTCCTCGGTGAAGTGCTCGACCATGCGGGCGTAGGCGGGATGGACGTCGGCGTTCGTCACGGCGTCCGTGAGGACGGGAGGCTGGTCCATGGCCCCGGCGAGCTTCGCCTGGAAGTCCTCGCCGCTCATGACCGCGAGCAGTTCTGCCGCCTCCTGCGCGTAGGCGGAATCGGCGTTGACCCAGAACTGTCCCGCCCCGGGACCTCGCGTGAGCTTGTGCCGTGTCGAGTTCTGCCGCGGGATGCTCCAGGCCGCGATGCCCCGCTCCACCGACTCCGGCTCGTCGACCATGAGTCCACCGATGATCCACGAGCCCCACATGTAGATGCCGACCTCGCCCGCGGCCCAGCGCGCGCGGGCATCACGTGGCCCCATCGACGGCGAGGAGGGATGCATGATGCCCTCGTCGGCGAAGGACTTGAGGAACTCGATGGCGTCGAGGTACGGCGCGGTCGTGAACTGGTACTCCCCCGTCGTCCAGTCGATCGCCCCGGGCGCCCCCGCGGACTGGGCGATCCAGCCCACGAAACCGTCCAGGAACTGCGTGTCCTTCTGCGGGAGCACGAAGCCGCTGGCATCCGTCGCCTCGTCGATCCGCTTCGCCGCTTCCCGGAACTCGTCCCAGGTCGCCGGTGAGGTCTCGGGATCGACCCCGGCCCTCTCCGCGAGCTGCGTGTTGACCCAGGGTGTCGCGTCGTGGATGCGCCCGGAGAACATCGGCACGGTGTACAGGTCCCCGTCGAATCGGTGCACGCCGTCGTAGGTCTCCGCACCGACCGGCCCGGAGTCGACGTCGACCTTGTCCCCGATCGGCTGGAACCAGCCCTGGCCGATGAGGGCGGCGGGGGTCGCGCCGAGTCCGGCATTCGAGTGGACGTCCGGCATCTGGCCGCTGCGTCGCGCAACCTGGAGCGCCTCGCCGAGGTCCGCAGCATCCAGTTGGCGGCGCTCAATGGTGACCTCGGAGTTCTCCGCCGTGTACGGGGCGAACAGCTCCTCCTCGAAGAGGTCGGTGAGCGGCCTGAACTGGTCCCACCACTGCAGGGTCCCGTCCTTGGTCTGTGCACTCTCCTGGGCGCTCTGACCGCCGCCCGTGCAGGCGGCGAGCAGGGCGCCCATCGAGACCGGGGCTGCGGTCCCCAGGAGTCGCCGCCGGGTGAACCCGGAGGCGGTTCCCTCATGGATGTTCTGAGTCATTGTTCCTGTCCTCTTCGTTGAGTGTCGCTGGGAACGGATGGTCTCGGTGGGTCACCCGTGGATGGCCCGGTGGTTCGGTGCTCCGCTCCTCGGGCTTTCTGCGCCGGGGCGGGGGCGACGTCGTCGTCGCGTCGGTGAATCTCCTGTCGATCAGAGAGCGAAGGTCAGCAGCGTGACGCTGTGGGCGGGGAAGGTGTAGGTCCCCTCGTGCAGCGTCACCTCGCCCCGGTCACGCAGGGCGCAGGCGTCGGGCTCGCTCAGCGTGTTCGACTGGAACAGGTCCGTCTCCGAGGCGCCGAGGTCGTGGCACGTCGCGACGCCGGGGAGGTCCCCGTCCTCCCGGGCGATCCGCGCGGTGAGGGGCTCGGTCGCCGAGCGGTTGATCGCCGCGACCGTGAGGGTGTGGCCGTCCCGTGAGGTCGACGCGCTCACGTCGAGGTGGCTGACGGCGGCCGGTCGCGTGTAGCGCGGGTAGGCGCGAGCATTCTGACGCTCCGAGCCCAGTCGCAGCTGCCGCCAGGTCGCGGGGCCGGTGACGTCGGCGCGCACCGCGACCGGCTGGAACAGGTGCTGGTAGAGGCTCCAGACGTGGAACAGGGGCGTGCGGATCACGCCCTCCGGGCGCACCTGCAGGATGCCGTTCGCGTTGATGAGGTTGACGGCGTTGGCCATCGTCACGGGCACGTCGTGCCCGGCGGCGCGGTGGATAGCGTGGAAGACGCCGGAGTACATGAGGGCGTCCGCGAGGGTGCGCGGGCTGTGCCGGTTCACGCGTTTGGAGTCCTCGATCGCCCCGGTCCCGTGCGGGGCGAACCCTCCCTCAGGTGCCGGCACGGGCTCGCTGAGCTCGGCGGACTCCATGTGACGGTTGTTCCACTCGTCCATCGCGATCGTCGGTGCGCTGTCCAGGTGGGCCCTGTCGGCGACGAAGGCGATCTCGTTCGCGTACTCGACGATCGACTGCTCGAAATAGACGGCCTGCGCGACGATGTCGTCGAATTCCGCCTCGGAGGGGTCCGTGAGGTGGTGGTCCAGGCCGTACAGGTGCAGGGAGACGGCGTCGACCTCGCCGCCGAGCCCGGAGATGACCTTCTCGGTGTACTCCTCGCGCTCCCAGCCGCAGCCGACGAACTTCAGCCTGCTGTCCACCATCCGCATGAAGCGGAGGTGCTCGCGGGCATCCTCGACGTAGCGCTCGACGCTGCGATGGCCCATCTGCCACGGCCCGTAGATCTCGTTGCCGACACCCCACCACCGCACGTCGTACGGTTCGGGGTGCCCGTCGGCGGCACGGAGAGCCGTCATCTCCGTACGACCCGCGTAGTTGGTGTACTCCACCCAGCGCACGGCGTCGTCGACGCTGCGCGCCCCGTGGTGGAGGTATGCCGCGGTCGGTGCCTCCTCGGTCGCGACGGCCTCGATCCAGGCGAGGAACTCGGGCGTTCCGAAACGGTTGGACTCCTCTGACCCCCAGGCCAGTTCGAGACGGCGAGGGCGCTCGTCGCGAGGGCCCGTCCCGTCACGCCACCAGTAGGCCGAGGTGAAGTTCCCGCCCGGCCAGCGCACGACGGGCAGGCCCAGCTCGCGACAGGCCTCGATGACATCGAGGCGGCATCCGTCGAGAGCACCCTGCCCTGTCACGGACAACGGGGACCCCTCGTCGAAGACCCCGCCCTCGATGTTGCCGAAGAAGGCGGATTCGAGGAAGTGGCCGTAGACGTTGCGGTCGACCTCGGCGCGCTCGCGGGTCGAGAGGGTGATGGTGGCCTGCGTCGTCATGCGACGATCTCCTTGCTGTGGAGCGAGAGGGCTTTGCGCGGTTCTGCTCGTGCGGCTGCCGGAACAGCGGATCGACGAATTCCCCACTGCGCTGGACCGCCTGTGCCGGCGGCGACGACCGCGCGGCTCCGCCGGATGGCCGGGCCGCTGGGTTCGCCGCGTCAGTGCGAGAACTCCTGTGTCGTGGGTCATGCAGAACGTTAGAGTGGGCGAATTTTTCCGACAATCCTCCGGCAGAAAACTTTGCCGGGGCGGGTCGGTGCCGCGCGGGCGGGACGCGGGTCAGTGCCGCGCGGGCGTCAGTGTCGCGTGGGCGAGACGCGGACCACGTGAGCGCGCCGGAGGACCTCTGCCACAGAGTCCGTGCAGAGACTGGCCAGATCTATTTGATGCCGGTGGTGGCGAAGCCTTTGACCAGGAATCTCTGGCCGAAGAGGAACACCAGGAACAGCGGGACGAGGGACAGGATGGACATCGCGAACATGGCGCCCCAGTTCGAGGTGCCCTGCGTATCGAGGAAGGACTGCAGGGCCAGCGGC
>NZ_JBHTDM010000027.1:0-39063 GCF_042666535.1 Brachybacterium sp. GCM10030252
ACAAACAACCAGCATATAACTGCTGTATCATCCGTTAAAATTTGCCAATCAAATATTGGCATCAACAAACAGACACGCTATTGAGATATCAAGCAACACGCGCACTCGGTGCTCCAAGCCGCTAGGCTCTTTGCTCCGGGGCAACCCTTATAACTTAGGGGTTCCGGTTCTCCTTGTCAACTCGGTGCGATGTGACTCGCGCCGCGCCGGATTTCGGAGAGATCCGTTGTGCCTGCTCGGACCGGGTTTCGCGTTCCAACCTCTCGGCTGTCCCGCTGTCCCGTTCGGCTGGGCACGAGGAAGAACATTACGCAGATCGCCAGGTGCCGTCAAGCCGGAACGGCCTTCGCGGCGGTGGTCTGCGCCACACTGGCCGGTAACTTACAAAGACGCTGGTCAGAGGCTTGATCGGTCGGCAGGTGGGTTCCCGAGCCCGGGTCACCGAGCGCGAAGTGCCCGATCAGGAGTGACGCACGACGCCCCGGTGCAGCGCGACGATGCCTCCGGTGAGGTTCCGGTACTGCGCCCGCTCGAGGCCGCTCTCGAGGAACCAACCCCTCAGCTCCTCCTGGTCCGGCCACTCCAGGATCGACTCGGCGAGGTAGTCATACGCGTCACCGCTGGTGGTCAGCCGCCGCGCGACCGTGGGAAGCGCGCGCAGCAGGTACCTCTCGTACGCCGTGCGGAAGACACGGGAGCTCGGGGTCGAGAACTCGCACACCACGACCGTGCCTCCCCCGCGCACCACGCGCACCATCTCCGCAAGCGCGGCGCGCGGGTGCTGGACGTTGCGCAGGCCGAAGGAGATCACCGCCGCGTCGAACGCGTCGGTCGCGAACGGGAGGCGCTGGGCGTCGGCCCCGACGAACGGCACGGGCTCCCCCCGGCGCCGCCCCTCGCGCATCATCCCCAAGGAGAAGTCGGCCGCGACCACGCGCGCACCGGACCGTGCGATCGCCGAGGACGAGGTCCCGGTGCCCGCCGCCAGGTCGAGCACGGTGCCGCCCTGAGGGACCTCGAGCGCGTCGACCATCGCTTCGCGCCACATCCGCACCTGCCCGAGTCCCACCACGTCGTTGATGAGGTCGTAGCGCTTGGCGATGCTGTCGAACATCCCCGCGACGTCGTACGGCTGCTTCTCCAGATCGGCACGGCTCATGATCCGATCCTGCCATGTACCCGGACGGGACAGGGCGTGGTGCGTCGATACCCGGGACGGGGCGCGGGGGCCGGACGACCGGGCCGGGCGCGGAGAGTCCAGTCGCAGAGCGCACCGGCGCAGCAGGGATCCGCGCCGGCGCGGACCGGTCTCGGCCGACGCCCGCGCCCCTGGCAGGATGGTCCCGCCCGCCGGGTCCCCGGCGGCACCGGCCCACCCATCTCGAGGAGCAGCTGATGTCCGATGCCCGCACCCTCCGTGCCGAGACCATCCGCGGTCTGTCCATCCCCCGGGAGCTCCTGCCCGCCGATGGTCGCTTCGGCTCCGGTCCCTCCCGGATCCGGGACGAGCAGGTCGATGTGCTGCGTTCCGTCTCCCGCGAGGTGCTGGGCACCTCGCACCGCCAGGAACCGGTCAAGCAGCTCGTCGGGCGCATCCGCGCCGGCCTGCGCGAGCTCTTCTCCCTCCCCGAGGGGTATGAGGTGGTCCTCGGGAACGGGGGCTCCACAGCGTTCTGGGACATCGCGGCCTTCGGACTGATCGAGTCCCGCTCCCAGCACCTGGTGCTGGGCGAGTTCTCCCAGAAGTTCGCCTCCGAGGTCGCCGGCGCCCCCCACCTGGCCGAGCCCGAGCTGATCCGCGCCGACCCCGGTGCCCTGCCGGAAGCGGCGGCTCGCGACGATGTCGATGCCTACGCGTGGCCCCACAACGAGACGTCGACCGGAGTGATGGCTCCCGTGCGCCGCCCGGCCGGCGCCGGAGCGGACCAGCTCGTGATGATCGATGCGACGTCGGCCGCCGGCGGGGTGATGGTCGACATCGCCGAGACCGACGCCTACTACTTCGCGCCGCAGAAGGCCTTCGCCTCCGACGGCGGGCTGTGGCTCGCGCTGCTCTCCCCCGCGGCGCTCGAGCGGGCCCAGCGCCTCGAGGCCGACGCCACCCGCTGGATCCCGTCGTTCCTCTCCCTGACCGCCGCGATCGACAACTCTCGCAAGGACCAGACCCTCAACACGCCGGCCGTGGCCACCCTCGTGATGCTCGCCGAGCAGATCGACTGGCTCCTGGCGCAGGGCGGCCTGGCCTGGGCCGATGAGCGGACCCGGACCACCAGCGGGATGCTGCACGACTGGGCGGCGCGCCGCGGTGAGATCACACCGTTCGTCGGTGAGGCACATGCACGGTCGCAGGTCGTGACCACTCTGGACGTGGACGAGGCGATCGATGCCACGGCGATCACCGCCGTGCTGAGGGCCCACGGGGTCGTGGACATCGAGCCGTACCGCAAGCTGGGCCGCAACCAGCTGCGCATCGCCACGTTCCCGGCGGTGGCACCGGATGATGTGGCCTCGCTGATCTCCGTGCTGGATCACGTGCTGGATCGCTCCGCCTGACGCGGCGCCGGATCCCGGAGCGGTCAGTCCCGACGTTCGATGAGGGTCCGGCGCAGCAGCTCGGCCGCCTCGCGCAACGTGTCCCGCTCCTCGGGGCCGGCCTCCTGGATGCGGGAGCGGAGCCACTCGTCGCGTTCGGCGCGGCCGCGCAGGACCACCTGCTCGCCGGCGTCGGTGAGCGTCACGCGTACCTGGCGTCCATCCCCGGGGTGGGCAGCTCTGGTCACCATCCCCGCTTCCTCGAGCCGACCGAGGATCCTGGTCATCACCGGCGGCGTGACGTGCTCGAAGTCTGCGAGCGCCCCGGGCGTCGACTGCCCGGTGCGCTGGAGATAGGCCAGGACCGAGTACTGCGAGGCGGAGACGTCCTCGGAGGCGGTGTGCGAGCGGAGGATGCGGGAGGAGACCAGGAGGACGCGTCGCAGTTCGGCGGCCAGCTCCGCGAAGTCGCCGACAGAAACGTCGCCGACAGAGCCCTCGCCGACAGAAACGTCGCCCGTAGAGCCATCCGCCCGCCCGGCGCCGTCAGCGCCCACGGCACCGTCGACGCCCTCCGGCCCGTCCGCGCCCGCTGGAGGGCGGCCCGGTCCGGTCGGATCCTGGTCGTCGTCGGCCATCACAGCAGCAGGCTCTCGATCGCTCCGCGGAGGAAGTACACGACGAAGAGCACAGCGATGAGGTACATGAGCCAGTGCACCTCGCGTCCCTTGCCCCTCACCACGCGGATCAGGACGTACATGATGAAGCCCGCGCCCATGCCGACGGTGATCGAATAGGCGAAGGGCATCAGGATGATGGTCAGGAACGCCGGCAGCGCGATCTCGACGTCGGTGAAGTCGATGTCGGTGATCTGGGTCATCATCAGGAAGCCGACCGTGACCAGAGCCGGGGTCGCTGCCTCGTACGGCACCAGGGCGACCAGGGGCGACAGGAACGTCGTCAGCAGGAAGGCGATCCCGACGACCACGGCGCTGAGACCCGTCCGGGCGCCCTCGGCCACGCCGGAGGTCGACTCCACGAAGCTCGTGTTCGAGGAGACGCCCCCGACACCGCCGGCGATCGCCCCGACGGAGTCGACCACCAGGATGCGCTGGGAGCGCGGGATATCGCCGCGTTCGTCGACCAGGTCCGCCCCGGAGGCGACGCCCACCATCGTGCCCATGGTGTCGAAGAAGTCCGCCAGCAGCAGGGAGAAGACGATGACGAGAGCGCCGATGCCGCCCGCGGCGGTGATGCCACCGATGGGGTCGACCGTGAACAGGGTCGCGAAATCCGGAGCCTGGATCGGGAAGTCGGTCAGGGTGGGCACGTTCATCGCCCAGCCGCCGGGGTTGCCGTTGCCGGATTCATCGGCCGGAGCCCACGCGCCGAGACCCAGCACCTGTTCGATGAGGATCGCCAGCACGGTCGCGGAGACGATCGCGATCAGGATGGCACCGGGGACCTTGCGGACCCACAGGATCAGCATGAGCAGCAAACCGGCGACGAACACGAAGGTCGGCCAACCGGTGAGGGAGCCGTCGTTGCCGAGCTGGACCGGGGTGCTGGCCGCCGTGGTCACGAACTTGGCGTTGAACAGGCCCAGGAACGCGATGAACAGCCCGATGCCGACAGCGATCGCGGTCTTGAGGAAGGGTGGCACCGCGTCGAAGACGGCCTTGCGGAAGCCCGTGAGGACCAGGATCAGGATCACCACGCCCTCGAGCAGGACGAGGCCCATCGCGCCGCCCCAGGTCATTCCGGGCAGCGGCGCCACGGAGTAGGCGATGTAGGCGTTCAGGCCGAGCCCTGTCGCCAGGGCCAGCGGGAACTTCGCCCAGGTGCCCATGAAGATGCTCAGCAACCCGGCGATGAGCGCGGTGCCGGCGGCGACGGCGGGCAGATTCGGCTCCGTCCCCCCGCCGAGATACTGGCCGGTCGAGTCCGGCACCGTGCCGATGATCAGCGGGTTCAGCACCACGATGTAGCACATCGAGAAGAAGGTGACCAACCCGCCGCGGATCTCGCGGGGCACGGTCGAGCCGCGCTCGGAGATCTGGAAGAACCGGTCGAGACCGGAACGCGGCGCCACGGCCGTCGAGGAGGGGGACGAGGAGGGGTCAGCCTGCTGCATGCAGTGATCGTATCCGGCCGCACACAGCCCCGTCGTGCGCAGCCAGTCCGCTCAGCTGTGACGTCGGTCGGACCCCGCAGCAGAGTGCTCGCTCTCCAGCGCGCGGGCATACCGGTAGTAGTCGGCCAGCTCCAGCCGCGAGGCTGCGGCTTCGTCCACGACGACGACCACATCCGGGTGCAGCTGCAGGCAGGTCGCCGGCCACCGGGCGCTGATCGCGCCCTCGGCGAGCTGTGCGACGGCTTCGGCCTTGCCCTCGCCGGTGGCGCTCAGCACGATGCGGCGTGCCTCGCGGATGGTGCCGAGCCCCTGGCTGAGGGCGCGCACGGGGACGTCCTGGACGTCGTCGAAGAACCGGGCGTTGTCGGAGATCGTCCGGCGCGTCAGTCCGATCACGCGGGTGCGGGAGGCCAGGGAGCTGCCGGGCTCGTTGAACGCGATGTGCCCGTTGGATCCGATCCCGAGGATCTGCAGGTCCACGCCGCCGGCCTCGGCGATGCGCCGGTCGTACTGCGCTGCTTCGGCGACGGGGTCGGCGGCGGAGCCATCGGGGGAATGCACAGCGGCGTCGTCGATGTCGATGTGGGAGGTGAAGTTCTCCCGGATGAACCGGTGATAGCTCTGCTCGTGGTCCGGGGGCAGCCCGACGTACTCGTCGAGCAGGAACGCGCGGGTGCCGGCGAACGAGAGTCCCTCCTCGCGGTGGCGGCGGATCAGCTCGGTGTACGCCGGGACCGGCGTGGAACCGGTCGCGAGGCCGAGCACGGCGCCGGTCCGCCCCGGAGAGGCCGGGACAGTCTCCTCCCCCCGCCGCGGTGCGGGGTCCTGCGCGTCCCGGGCCCCGCGCACCGTCTGTTCGAAGACGTCGGCGACGACCTGCGCGCCCGCCTCGGCGTCCGCCACGATGTGGATCTCCATCGGGATCCTCCCTCCTGCTCGTCGAGCGCCCGGCATCGGCGACGCCGTCCCGCATGGCCGTTCGCGCTCACTTCATGATGTAAATGAGCATACTCGGTCACCGGACTGATGGCTGTGGGTGGGCGTGGCTCGCCCGCAACGTCACACGATGCCGACATACGACGAGGCACCGCCGCGCTGTGCGCGACGGTGCCTCGTCATGGGTGGGAGAACGCGATGCTCAGGCGGCGTCCCCCGGTCGGCTCACTTCTTCTTGCCGGTGTTCGCGGCGTACTCGAATGCCGCGCGCGGGGTCGAGGTCTGCGGAATGCCGACGATGTCGCGACGGGAGAGCAGGTTGGTCGCCCAGCCGGCGACGACGGCGGCCTTCCGGCCCATGGTCGGCATCGCGTAGAGGTGGTAGGAGCGAGCCAGGGCCCAGGCCGGCAGGCCACGGACGTCCAGCTCCTTGTCCGCCAGGTTGAGCCGGCAGACTCCCTTGTACATACCGAGGGTCGCCATGACGCCGAGGTTCTTGTGGTAGTAGTCCACCAGCGGCCGGCCCTGCACGGAGCGGGCGATGTTGTCGGCCACACGCTTGCCCTGACGGGTGGCGTGCTGCGCGTTGGGCGGGCAGAACTTGCCCTCGCCGGAGGCCAGATCCGGCACGGCCGCGCAGTCGCCGGCGGCGAACACATTGTCCAGCGGACCGTCGGTGCCGTTGACGCGGAGATCGGCGAGGGCCTCGAGCTTGCCCATCATGGGGCCGCGCTCGGTGATCACGGGCAGATCCGAGACGTCCGAATCGGACAGCACCGGGGCCGGCTTGACGCCGGCGTTCCACACCAGCAGGTCGGACTCGAACTCGTCGCCGTCGCTGGTCTTGATCACGCCGTCCTCGGCGGAGTTCAGGAAGGTCTCCAGCTTGACCTCGATGCCGCGCTCGCGCAGCTGGTTCAGCACGTAGGCGCGCTGATCCTCGGAGAGCTCGGGGAAGACGAACGGAGCGGCGTCGATCAGCACGAAGCGGATGTCCGAGGCGTGGAGGTCGGGGTAGTAGCGCAGGGCGTCGCGGACCATGTCCTCGGTCTCGGCGATCGCCTCGCCGCCGGCGAATCCGCCACCGATGAAGGTGAAGGTCAGCAGCCGCTTGCGGATCTTGGGATCCTTGGTCGACGCCGCCTCGGCGAGGTTGGCGAGGATCCGGTCGCGCACCGCGACGGCCTCCTCGATCCACTTGAAGCCGATGGCGTTCTCCGCCAGGCCCGGGATGGGCAGCAGGCGGGGGACGGCGCCGAGGCCGACGACCAGATAGTCGTAGGTGATCTCGAGCTGCACGTCCTCCTCGGTGTTGACCACCACCGTGCTCTCCGCGCTGCGGATGCTGGTCACCGAACCGGTGACGACCTTCGTCCCCGGGAGCATCTTGCGCAGGGGCGCGAGAGCGTTGCGGGGATCGATGCTGCCGGCACCGACCTCGGGGAGGAAGGGCGCGTAGGTCATGTACGGGCGCGGGTCGACGACGGTGATCGCGACCTCGGAGCCGAGGGTCTTGCGCAGCTCGGACGCGGTCGTCTGGCCGACGGACCCGCCGCCGAGGATCAGGACATGGGGCTTGCCGCCGAAAGTGGTGTTCATGGGCACAGCCTATGACCGTCGCGGCCGTCACACAAAAACGGTCCGCCCCGCGTGACGCGGCGGTGGACTCAGCGGGCGCGGTCGAGCAGGTCCAGCGCCATGCCGTCGAGGATGTCGTGCTCGCTGGTGCGGGTCTCGGTGATGCCCGAGGCGTCGGCCACGCGGCGCATGATCCGCGACCAGATCAGCGCTCCGGCGCCGATCACGTCGATGCGTCCGGGGTGGATCGTGGTGTGCCGGGAACGCTGTGCGCGGCTCTGGGAGAGCAGGTCGCGGCAGATCCGCTCGACGTCCGGGATCTGCAGGGTCGCACCGTGGGTGACGTCGGGCCGGTATTCCGTCAGTCCCTCGGCGACGGCGGTGAGGGTGGTGATCGTGCCGGCGACGCCGACGAGGGCGGCCGCGCGGTCCAGGGGCACCTCTCGCGCCGCGTCCTCGAGGAGGAGGTCGATGTCCGCGGTGGCGGCCGCGATCTCCGCCTCGGTGGGCGGGTCGGTGGCGAGGTGACGCTCAGTCAGGCGCACGGAGCCGATGTCCATGCTGATGCGATGGCTCGGGGTCTCGGTGCCCAGCACCAGCTCGGTGGACCCGCCGCCGATGTCCACCACCAGCCGTGGCCCCTCGGGCAGGGCCTCGACCGTGCTGACGGCGCCGCGGAAGGAGAGCGCGGCCTCCTCGTCGCCAGTGATCACCTCGGGGCTCACCCCGAGGATCGCGCGGATGCCGTCGATGAACACGTCACGGTTGGAGGCGTCCCGGGTGGCCGAGGTCGCCACGAAGCGCACGTTCTCGGGGGCGACTCCGTGGTGCTCGATCAGCTGCTGGTACCGCCTCGCGGCGTCCAGCGTGCGTTCGACGGCCACGGGGTCGAGACTGCCGGTGCGGTCCACGCCGAGTCCGAGTCGCACCATCTCGAGCCGGCGCTCGACGTCCACGAGGCCGGGGCCGTCGTTCTCGCGCCGCGCGATGAGAAGACGGATGGAATTGGTGCCGCAGTCGATGGCGGCGACGGGGACGATCAACGCTGCTCCTGGGAGTCGTGTGGGTCGGGGTCCTGCGCGTCGAGGTCCTGCGCGTCGAGGTCGTGCGCGCACCGGCACATCAGCTCGGGAGCCGCACCGCGGATCCGTCCGAGTGCCTCGTCGGCGACAGGATTGACCCCGGTGCCCTCTGCGAGGGCCTGCGCGGCCAGGGCGTGCAGGCACTTCACCCGGGTGGGCATGCCCCCGGCGCTGACGTGGCGGACCTCCTCGGCCTCGCCCAGTTCCTGGCGTCGGGCGAGATAGCGCTCGTGGGCCAGTCGATAGCCCTCCGCGAGCGACTCGTCGGTGGCGAGCCGGTCGGTCAGCTCGGCCATCACCCCGGTCGATTCGAGGCGGGAGAGTTCGAGCGTGAGCCACGGCAGGGTGAGGTACAGGGAGGTGGGGAACGGGGTGCCGTCCTCCAGCCGGGGCGCTGTGCGGACCACTGCAGGACGCCCGCAGCCGCAGCGTCTGGCGATGGAGACCACACCTCGCATCTCCCGTCCCAGCTGGTCCCGCATCACCTCGAGGTCATGGGCGGTGGCCGGGGACTCGAAGGGCAGGGGCGGAAGGGATGTCACTGGTCGGGGTCCTCGGGGGGCTCGTCGGCGGCGTCCTCGTCGGTGGAGCCGGGTTCGTCGGGGATGTCCTCGGCAGTGACGCGGCTGGATCCCTCCACGCTCTCCCAGAGCGTGGAGAACCATTCGCCCTCCCGGGCCTTCTCGGCCGCCTGCTCGGCCTCGGTCAGCGGGACGTCCCGGCCGGAGGTGTCGGTGAGCCGGTACTGCGTCTCGCCGGGCATCGCGAACAGCAGGCGTTCGCGGGCGCGCGCGGCGACGTAGGCAGGATCCTCCCAGCGGTCGACCTGGGTGCGCAGGTCCTCGACCTCCTCCTCCTGCCGCTGGACCTGTGCCCGCAGCTCGGAGAGCTGCTGACGCTGGGCGACGTAGGAGTTCACGGTGGGCACGAGCGCTGCGAGGGCGATGACGACCAGCGCGACCAGCGCGAGGGTGCGGCGGGTGATGACGACCCCGGGACCGTCCTCCTCCGGGCCGCGCGGAGCGGTGCTGCGGGGACGGGAGGCCGCGGCAGGGCCGCGGTTGCGGGAGCCGGGGGCACCCTTCGCGGCGGGGCGCCCGGTCGTCCGCGTCGTGGGGCGACGGGCCCCGGACGCAGAGACCGGGCGCCGCGCTGATCGCGGGGCGCCCGGTCGTCTGTTGCTCATGCGCACGAGGTTACAACCTCGAGACGGATCTCAGATCGAGAAACGCGGGAAGGCGGAGGCACCTGCGTAGCGCGCGGCCTCGTCCAGCTCCTCCTCGATGCGCAGCAGCTGGTTGTACTTCGCCACGCGCTCCCCGCGGGCGGGGGCACCGGACTTGATCTGGCCGCAGTTGGTGGCCACGGCGAGATCGGCGATGGTGGTGTCCTCGGTCTCACCGGAGCGGTGGGACATCATGGCCTTGAAGCCCGCGCGGTGGGCGAGGTCCACGGCGTCGAGGGTCTCCGAGAGCGAGCCGATCTGGTTGACCTTGACCAGCAGGGCGTTGGCGGAGCCCTCCTCGATGCCGCGGCCGAGTCGCTCGGGGTTGGTGACGAAGAGGTCGTCGCCCACGAGCTGGACCTTGGCGCCGACGCGGTCGGTCATGGCCTTCCAGCCCTCCCAGTCGTCCTCGTCCAGCGGGTCCTCGATGGAGACCAGCGGGTAGGACTCGACGAGCTCGGCGTAGTAGTCGATCAGCTCGGTGGAGGACTTCGAGGTGCCCTCGAAGGTGTAGGAGCCGTCGGCGAAGAACTCGGAGGCGGCGACGTCCAGCGCCAGGGCCACGTCCTTGCCGGCCTCGTAGCCGGCCTTGCCGATCGCTTCGACGATCAGATCCAGCGCGGCGCGGTTGGAGTCGAGGTTCGGGGCGAAGCCGCCCTCGTCGCCGAGACCGGTAGCCAGCCCGCGGTCCTTGAGCACGGACTTCAGGGCGTGGTACACCTCGGCGCCGACCCGGAGGGCCTCGGAGAAGCTCTCCGCGCCGATGGGGGCGATCATGAACTCCTGGATGTCGACGTTCGAATCCGCGTGGGATCCGCCGTTGAGGATGTTCATCATCGGCACCGGCAGGATGTGCGCGTTCGCACCGCCGACGTACTGGTACAGCGGCACCCCGGCGGAGTCCGCGGCGGCGCGCGCCACGGCCAGGGACACGCCGAGAATGGCATTGGCTCCCAGGGCGCCCTTGTTGTCCGTGCCGTCGGTCTCGTTCATCACGGCGTCGATCGCACGCTGCTCCTGGACGTCCATGCCCAGGATCTTGGGCTGGATGTCGGCGATGACGGCCGCGACGGCCTGCTCGACGCCCTTGCCCAGGTAGCGGTCCTTGTCGCCGTCACGGCGCTCGACGGCCTCGAAGGCACCGGTCGACGCGCCGGAGGGCACCTCGGCGCGGGCGAAGGTGCCGTCGTCGAGGAGGATCTCCACCTCGACGGTGGGGTTTCCTCGGGAATCGAGGATCTCGCGGGCGTGAACGGCATCGATCAGAGCTGCCATGGGCTGTTCCTTCCTTCGGGTGAAGATCCGTCACGGCCGGTCGGCGCTGACCGTCCTCGGACAGTCTAGGCCGTGTGGTGCGCGCCGCCCGCCGCGGGGTCCTGGCGCGTGGGCTCACCGGCTGCGGCCATGCGGGTCAGCAGCGCCCGCAGCGCGGTCTCGGGGTCGTCATCGCGCGCCTCGGCGGTGACCACGAGGTCCAGCAGGGAGCGCCCGAGGTTCCCTCCCCACTGCCCGGAGTCCTCGGCCGCCGCCGCACCGTCGGCAGCCTCGAGCAGCTCGTCCAGCCGCCCGGCCGAGCGTGCCCGATGGACCACTTTGGCGGCGCTCTGCAGGGCGGGCAGTTGGGCGGGGATGCCCTCGAACCAGCCCTTCTCGCCCTGGCCGGAGGCCCGTCGCTCCGCGGCTTTGGCGGCATGCCACTGGGCGATGATCTCCTCGACGTCGCCGGGGTCCTCGAGCGTCTCGGTGCGGTTCTCACCGAAGACGTGCGGGTTGCGCCGCTCCATCTTGGCGACGAAGGCACGGGCCACGTCATCGATGTCCCAGGCCGGGTCGGACTCCTGCCCCACACGGGCGTGGAAGAGGATCTGGAACAGCAGGTCGCCGAGCTCGTCGGCCAGCGCGCCGGGTCCATGGGCCGACGGGTCGTCGATCACCTCGAGGACCTCGTAGGTCTCCTCCAGCAGGTATCGCGCGAGCGACGCGTGGGTCTGCTGGTGCGTCCAGGCGTCCCCGTCGGCCGCGCGGAGGGCCTCCATCACCTCGACCGCTCGCAGCAGCTCACTGCCGCGAGCGGGAGCAGGGTCCGCCTCACGTGGGTCGTTCACGAGGGCGAGGCTACCGGGGCGGGCACGAGCGTGCCCAGCACCTCGCGCGCCCAGTCCAGCAGCTCGTGGTCACGCAGCTCCGTCCCCCCGAAGCGGGAGGTGGTGGGCCGCGGCACCAGCACCTGGCGGGTGGTGGGTTTCAGCAGCGTGCCCGGGTAGAGGCGCTTCATGCGCATCGCCGCGGAGTCCGGCACCTCGAGGTGGGCGAAGCGGATCATCTTGCCCTGGGCCTGGACCTCGTCGATGCCGGCGGCGCGCGCATCGATGCGGAAGCGCGCGACGTCCAGCAGCACCTCGACCGGCGCCGGCGGGGGGCCGTAGCGGTCGGTGAGCTCGGAACGGATCTGCTCGATCTCGGAGAGCTCCCGCACCGCGGAGAGCTTCGAGTACGCCTCCAGCCGGAGCCGCTCGGAGCCGATGTAGTCGTGCGGGACGTGCGCATCCAGCGGCAGCTCGACGCGGATCTCCTTCTCCGGCGCAGCCCCTTCCCCGCGGAAGGCCGCGACCGCCTCGCCCACCATCCGCACGTACAGGTCGAACCCGACCCCGGCGATGTGGCCGGACTGCTCGCCGCCCAGCAGGTTGCCGGCGCCGCGGATCTCGAGGTCCTTCATCGCCACCTGCATGCCGGCCCCGAGGTCGGTGTTGGTCGCCAGAGTGGTCAGCCGGTCATGGGCGGTCTCGGTCAGGGGCTTCGCCCCGTTGTAGAGGAAGTAGGAGTAGGCGCGCTCGCTGGAGCGGCCCACACGCCCGCGCAGCTGATGCAGCTGCGAGAGACCGAACCGGTCGGCGTTCTCCACGATCAGGGTGTTGGCGTTGGAAATGTCCAGGCCGGTCTCGACGATGGTGGTGCACACCAGCACGTCGAAGTCGCGCTCCCAGAAGTCGATGATGACGCGCTCCAGCTGGGCCTCGTTCATCTTGCCGTGGGCCACCTGGACCCGGGCGTCGGGCACCAGCTCGCGCAGATGGTTCGCGACCCGATCGATGTCCTCGACCCGGTTGTGGACGTAGAAGACCTGGCCCTCGCGCAGCAGCTCGCGGCGGATGGCCGCCGTGACCTGCTTGTCGTCCTGGACCCCGACGTAGGTGAGCACCGGGTGGCGCTCCTCCGGCGGCGTGGCCAGGATCGACATCTCCCGGATCCCGGTCACGGCCATCTCCAGTGTGCGCGGGATCGGGGTGGCGGACATCGCCAGCACGTCCACGTTGGTGCGCAGCGCCTTCAGCGTCTCCTTGTGCTCGACCCCGAAGCGCTGCTCCTCGTCGACGATCAGCAGCCCCAGATCCTTGAACCGGACGTTGCCGGTCAGCAGCCGGTGGGTGCCGATGACCACGTCCACGCTGCCGTCGGCGATGCCCTCGACGGTGCGCTCGGAATCCGCGGCGCTCTGGAAGCGCGAGAGGCCCCGCACGGTGACGGGGAAGCCGGCGTAGCGCTCGGTGAAGGTGTCCAGATGCTGCTGGGCCAGCAGCGTGGTGGGGGCGAGGACGGCGACCTGCTTGCCGTCCTGGACGGCCTTGAAGGCGGCGCGCACCGCGATCTCCGTCTTGCCGTAGCCGACGTCGCCGAGGATCAATCGGTCCATGGGGACCGGCTTCTCCATGTCCGCCTTGACGTCCTCGATGGTCGAGAGCTGGTCCGGGGTCTCGATGAACTCGAAGGAGTCCTCGAGCTCGCGCTGCCACGGAGTGTCCGGCCCGAAGGCGTGGCCGGGCGCGGACTGCCGGGCCGAGTACAGCCGCACCAGCTCATCGGCGATCTCGCGGATGGCCTTGCGGGCACGGGACTTGGTCTTGGCCCAGTCCGAGCCACCCATCTTGTTGACGGCCGGCTCCTCGCCGCCGACGTACTTGGTGACCTGGTCGATCTGGTCGCTGGGGACGTAGAGGCGGTCCCCGGGCTGGCCCTTCTTCGAGGCCGCGTACTCGATGACCAGGTACTCGCGGGTGGTGCGCTTGGCGCCGGTGCCGACGGTGCGGCTGGTCATCTCCACGAAGCGCCCGACGCCGTGGTGAGAGTGGACGACGTGGTCGCCGGGGCGCAGCTGCAGGGGATCGACGACATTGCGCCGGCGCGAGGGCATCCGGCGCTCCTCGGCGCGGCGGGCGCCGGATTTACCGGTCAGGTCCCGCTCGGAGGCGAGGATCACGCGGGCGTCCTCGTCGATCAGGCCCTCCGGGAACGGGCCGACGGTGACCACGGCCTCGCCCGGAGCCACGGGCCCCTCCAGCTCTGGCGTGAACACGGCGGGCATGCCCTCGCCGCGGAGGTTCTCGGTGACGTGCCGGGCGCCACCGGCACCGACCATGGTGGCCAGCACCGACCAGCCGTCCTGGCGGCGCTTGTCCAGATCCTTCGCGGCGTCACCGGGTTTGCCCGAATAGCCCGGGTGGGTGCGTGAGGAGGTGGTGAGGTCGACGTCGGCATCCAGTCCGAAGGGAGCCAGGGTGAACCAGGGGCGGCCACCGTCGCGGGCATGCCGCTCGGCTTCGGCCAGCGGCACGAAGCTCGCCTCGCCCACGTCGATCGGCAGCCCGCCGCCGGCGGCGGCGCTGGACCAGGCGGCGGCGAGGAACTCATCGGTGGTGGCCACCAGCTCCGCCGCGCGGGCACGGGACTTCTCCGGGTCCAGGACCAGGAAGCGTGAGCCCTCGGGGAGGGTGTCGGTGACCTGCTCCATCCCGTCGACCAGAACCGGGCTGAGGGATTCCATGCCGTCGGCGGCGATCCCGTCGGCGATCCGCAGCAGCAGGTCGCGTGCGCCGGGCAGCTCGTCGGCCATGGCCCGGGCGCGCTCACGCACGGCAGGGGTCAGGAGGATCTCTCTGCAGGGCGGGGCGTCCAGCCCTCGCGGCGCCGGGTCGAGGGAGCGCTGGTCGGCGACCGAGAAGTAGCGCACCTCATCGACGTCGTCGCCGAAGAGGTCCACGCGCACGGGATGCGGCTCGGTGGGCGGGAACACGTCGAGGATGCCGCCGCGCACTGCGAACTCGCCGCGCTTCTCCACCATGTCCACCCGGACGTAGGCGGCGTCGACCAGGTCCCGTTCGAGATCCTCGAGCGGGTACGTGTCGCCGACGGCCGCGCGCACCGGTGCCAGGTCGCCGAGCCCGGTGGCGATCGGCTGGAGCAGGGAGCGCACCGGCATCATCAGCACATGCACCGGATCCTCGGACTCCGGATGGGCGATGCGCCGCAGCGTCGCCAGCCGCTTGGCGACGGTGTCGGCTCGCGGGGAGAGCCGCTCGTGAGGGAGCGTCTCCCAGGCCGGGAGCTCGGCGAGGTGCTCGGTGCCGACCAGTGCCGACAGTGCCGAGCGGACATCCTCGGCGGCGCGGGTGGTGGGGGTCACCACGACCAGGGGGTGCTCGGCGCTCGCGCGGCGCGCGAGATCGGCGACGACGAAGGGGAACAGGGCGGTGGCCGCGACGATGCTGCCGCCCTCGCCGGTGCCCGATCCGTCCTCGACGAGGGAGCGGACCGCAGTGAGGTCTCGGCCCTCGGAGAGCTGGTCGAGCAGCGGAGACAGCGGTGCCCGGGTGGAGGTGGCGGGTGCGTGGGTGGTGGTGCTCATCGAGGTGTCACGCCTTCGGGGAGTGGAATCGCTGCTGGGCCGTGGTCAGGCCCTCGAGGACGACGGACTCGACCGCATCGGCGGCGTCGGCGATCACGAGGTCGAGGCTCTTGCGCTCGGCGGCGGTGAAGGGCGCCAGCACATGGTCGGCGGTGTCGCAGGACCCGGTGGGGCGGCCGACGCCGACCCGGATACGCAGGTAGTCCTTGGTCCCGAGCGCCCTGGTGATGTCGCGCAGGCCGTTGTGGCCGCCCTCGCCGCCTCCGAGCTTGAGGCGGACGGCCTCGAACGGGATGTCGACCTCGTCGTGGACGACGACGATCCGCTCCGGCGGGATGTCGTAGTAGGAGGCGAGCGCCTTGACGGGCCCGCCGGAGACGTTCATGTAGGTGGTGGTCTTGGCGAGGATCGCGCGCTCGCCCGAGCCCGGCACACCGAGCCGGCCCTCGAGCACGACGGCCTGGGCCCGGCGAGCGGCGGCGAAGCGGCCCCCGGCGGCACCGGCGATGTGGTCGAGGACCATGTGCCCGATGTTGTGGCGCGTCGCCGCATATTTGGCGCCGGGGTTGCCGAGGCCGACCACCAGATGAGGTCCCACTCGACGATCGCTCACGGTCATGGACGGCTCCTCGATGCAGCGTCGGCGCCGTCCGGGCGCTGCTGCCCGGCACGGCCTGGGCCCCCGGCGTGGCGGGCGGCCCCGGATACCGTACCGGGGCGCCGCGCAGTGCGCGACGCCCCGGGGCGGTGCATGTGAGCAATCGAGCGGATAGCCGGTGCCGAAGACCCGGCGGGGCCGCTCGGGGAGGTCACTCCTGCTCGGAAGACTCCTCGTCGCCTTCGGCCGGCTCCTCGCCGCTCTCGGCGTCGGCCTCGGTCTCCTCGTCCTCGGAGGCCTCGCCACGGGGCTCGGAGACGCTGAGCACGAGCAGCTCCGCGTCGGAGACCAGCTCGGCGCCCTCGGGCAGCGTGACGTCACCGGCGAAGAGCTGGTAACCGTCCTCGGTGCCGTCCACGTCGATGTCGATCTGCTCGGGGACGTTGAGCGCGTCGACCGAGAGGGTGATGGCCTGCAGATCGACGAAGGCGACCGCCGGGGAGACCGGCTCGCCGTGGACCACGACGGGGATGTCGACGTCGACCTTCTCGCCCTTGCGGACGGTGATCAGGTCCAGGTGGGTCAGCGTGCGCTTGAGCGGGTGGCGCTGGATCTCCTTGATCAGCGCCAGGTGCTGGGCGCCGTCCCCCAGGACGAGCTCGAGCAGCGCATTGGGGTTACGGGCGGCCAGCGCGGTCTCGTGGCCCGGGAGCGACAGGTGGATCGGTGCCTCGCCGTGTCCGTACAGGACAGCGGGGACGCGATCGGTGGCGCGGATGCGGCGGGCTGCGCCCTTGCCGAAGTCCTCGCGCAGTTCGACGTTCAGCTTCTCAGCCATGGGATGCTCCTCGTGGGTGCGGATGCGGGCGATGAGCGACGCCACGGGGCACGGGAGCACCGCTCCCGGACATCCGCACCGCGTCGATCACGGAGGGGGCAGCGCCCACTCCCTCGCCGAAGTGACGCGGTGAGATTAGCACGCCGCGGCCCCTGTGGCGCCGCCGGCGTGAGGAGCCTCGCGCCGATCAGACCCGACCACACCATCCGACCTCCTACCGCTCGCAAGCTCGCAGTACGTCGATCAGGCCCGACCACACTGCCCGATCTCCTACCGCTCGCAAGCTCGCAGTACGTCGATCAGACTTCACCATCGAACAGGCTGGTGACGGAGCCGTCGTCGAAGACGGCCCGGATGGCCCGGGCGATCAGCGGCGCGATGGAGAGCTCCGTGAGCCGGTCGAACTTCTTGTCCGCCGGGATCGGGAGCGTGTTGGTGCACACCACCTCACGCACGGAGCTGGACTTGAGGCGTTCGGTGGCGGGGTCGGAGAGGATCGGGTGGGTGGTGGCGATGATCACCGAGGAGGCGCCGTTGGCCACCAGGGCGTCGGCCGCCTGCACGATCGTGCCCGCCGTGTCGACCATGTCGTCGACGAGGATGCAGGTCTTGCCGGTCACGTCACCGATCACGCGCTTGGCGACGGCCTGGTTGGGCCGGTTGGCATCGCGCGACTTGTGGATGAAGGCCAGGTTGACCCCGCCGAGCTTCTTGGCCCATTGCTCCGCGACGCGGATCCGGCCCGCATCCGGGGAGACCACGGCGATGTCCTCGTCGCCGTAGCTGCGCAGGATGTAGTCGGCCAGGATCGGCAGCGCCATCAGGTGGTCCAGCGGCCGGTTGAAGTAGCCCTGCACCTGCGGGGCGTGGAGATCCACGGAGATCATCCGGTCGATGCCGGCGGTCTCGTACATGTCCGCCACCAGGCGCGCGGAGATCGGCTCGCGGCCGCGGTGCTTCTTGTCCTGACGGGCGTAGGGGAAGCTCGGGGCGATGGCCGTGATGCGCTTGGCCGACGCCCGCTTGAGGGCGTCGATCATGATCAGGTGCTCCATCAGCCAGGTGTTGATGGGCGCGGGGTGGGACTGCAGCACGAACACGTCGGTCCCTCGAACGGACTCCCCGTAGCGCACATAGATCTCGCCGTTGGCGAAGTCCCAGGCGTCCATCGGGAGCACCTCGACGCCGAGCTCCTCGGAGACCTCCTGGGCGAGGACCGGGTGGGACCGGCCCGAGGCCAGCACCAGCCGCTTCTCCCCCGTGGTGACGATTCCGCTCATCGCTGCTCGTGCTCCTGGTTCTCCTCGGCGGCAGGTCCTGCAGGCGTCTCCGTGGCGGGGCTGTCCTCGGTCCCGAGCGCGGCCCGGGCCGCTGCCTCGGCCGCGGTCCCCGCACGGCGTCGCAGAGTCCATCCTTCCATGTTCCGCTGCGCGACGGCGTTGACGGCCAGAGCGCCCGGCGGCACATCCTTGCGCACCGTGGTGCCCGCGCCGGTGGCTGCCCCGTCACCGATGGTCACCGGGGCGACCAGGATGTTGTCGGAGCCCACCCGGACGTGCTTGCCCACGGTGGTGCGGTTCTTGGTCACCCCGTCGTAGTTCGCGAAGATCGTGGCGGCCCCGATGTTGGTGCCCTCCCCGATCTCGGCGTCGCCCACGTAGCTGAGATGGGGAACCTTGGCACCCTCGCCGATCTGGGCGTTCTTGGTCTCGACGAACCCGCCGATCTTCCCGTCGGCCCCGAGGACGGTGCCTGCCCGCAGATAGGAGAAGGGGCCGACGCTGGCACCGGCCCCGATCTGGGCGAGAACGGCGTGGGAGCGCAGCACTTCGGCGCCGGAGCCGACCTCGGTGTCGCGCAGGGTGGTGTCCGGGCCGATCACGGCGTCCTCGCCGATGTCGGTGGCACCGTGCAGCTGCACTCCGGGCCGGATCACCGCGTCCTGCGCGATGGTGACATCCGCGTCGATCCAGGTGGTGGCGGGGTCGACGATGGTGACGCCGGCGCGCATGTGGCGCTCGAGGATGCGGCGGTTCATCTCGGCGCCGAGCTGTGCGAGCTGAACGCGGTCGTTGACGCCTTCGACCATCGTGACGTCCGCGGTGACCACGGCGCGGACCGCGCGGCCGTCAGCACGGGCGATGGCCAGCACATCGGTCAGGTACATCTCACCCTGGGCGTTGTCGGTGCCGAGGCGGCCCAGAGCATCGCGCAGCACGGCCAGGTCGAACGCGTAGATCCCGGAGTTGATCTCGTCGATCCCCCGCTGCGCGTCGGTGGCGTCCTTGTGCTCGACGATGCCCAGCACCTCGGTGCCGTCCTCGCTGCGCAGGATGCGACCGTAGCCGGTCGGGTCCGGCACCCGCGCGGTGAGCACGCTGACCGCGGCCCCGGCGTCCTCGTGCGCGGCGACGAGCTCCCGCAGGGCGGCGGGATCCAGCAGGGGGACGTCCCCGTAGGTGACCAGCACGGTGCCCTCGGTGGCCGCGACCTGGCCGAGACCGCACTGGACCGCGCGGCCCGTGCCCGGGATCTCGTCCTGGTCGGCGACCGTGACCTCGGGCGCATGCTCGGCGAGGTGCTCGGCGACGAGGTCGCGCTCGTGGCGCAGCACGGCGACCAGTTCCGAGGGGCTGGTGCCCTCGGCAGCGGTGAGCGCATGGACGAGGAGGGACCTGCCCCCGATCTCGTGGAGCACCTTCGGCGTCCGGGACTTCATGCGGGTCCCGGCGCCTGCGGCCAGAACGATGACAGCGGCGGGGGCAGGCGTCTCGGCTTTGTCCACGTCAGCGGCTCCTCGGATCGACGGGTGGTGTGGTGCGACAGCGCCGCAGCAGCGGCGGTGGGCGTTCCGCCATCAGGACTCGAACCTGAAACTTCAGAACCAAAATCTGAGGTGTTGCCGATTACACCATGGCGGAGCAGTCTCCGATGCCGCCGACCGCCCGGGGTCGAGGACCCGCGTGGCGGCGGGCGCAGCGGACTGCGGGCACGGGAGGCGGCGTCGCGGACGCGGGCCGATCCTATCGCCCGCGCGGCCGCGCGACGGACCACCGGGCCGCTGTGGAAGACTGCCCGCCATGGCGGAGAACGGCGCCCCGCGCGGGCGGCCCACCCGGATGACCGGCAGGCAGCGCCGTGAGCAGCTGCTCGCGGTCGGCCGGAGCGTTTTCGCCGAGCGCGGCTTCGACATGGCCAGCGTGGAGGAGATCGCCGCCCGGGCGAAGGTCTCCAAACCGATCGTGTACGAGCACTTCGGCGGCAAGGAGGGCCTGTACGCGGTGGTCGTCGATCGCGAGGTCAGCACGCTGCTCGCCGATCTGGAGCGCTCCCTGCGCGATCAGCGCGCCCACCCCCGCCTGCTGATGGAGCGGGCCGCGATGGCATTCCTGTCCTACATCGACGAGAACGAGGACGGCTTCCGCATCCTGGTGCGCGACTCCCCCGTCAGCCAGGCCGGCGGGACCTTCTCCTCCCTGCTGACAGACGTGTCACAGCGCGTCGAGGAGATCCTGGCCGCCCAGCTGGCCCTGCACTCCTATCCCTCCCGGGACGCGACCATGTACGCCCAGATGCTGGTGGGGATGGTGGCCTACACGGGCCAGTGGTGGCTGGAGACCCGCGAGCCGGCCAAGGAGATCGTGGCCGCCCGCATGGTGAACCTCTCCTGGTTCGGACTGGCCGCCCTGCAGCGGGAACCCGGCCTGCGTGGCGGCGACCGCCCCTGACCCGGTGACATCCGCGACCGATCCCCGGGCACGGGATCGCCCCGTGCCCGGGGATCGGAGCGGGCACGGGATCGGCGGGCGCGCGGCCGTGGGACGCGCCACCCGCGACGGTCCGGGCCCGCCCGGGCCGCGGGGCCGCCGCCTAGACTCGGCCCATGTCCACCTCGCCCTCCTCCCATGGCGCCGCCTCGGCGCACCATGACGAGGTCGACCGGATCGTCGAGGGCTGGCGGCAGGCGCGCGGAGACCTCGACATCGAGCCGCTGGCCGTCTTCTCCCGCATCTCGCGCCTGGCCCGATACCTGGAGACCGCGCGCCGCGAGTCCTTCGCGGCCGCCGGTCTCGAAGGCTGGGAGTTCGACATGCTCTCGGCGCTGCGTCGCAGCGGGGACGATGCTCTGTCCCCCGGCGCGCTGATGCATCAGACGCTGGTCACCAGCGGCACGATGACCGCACGGATCGACAAGCTGGTCGCCCGCGGACTCGTCCGCAAGAACCGCAGCCCGCACGATGGCCGGGCGGTGGAGGTGCGTCTGCAGCCCGACGGGGTGGCCCGCGTGGACGCCGCCATGGAGTCCCTGCTGGCTGCGGAGCGCGAACTGCTGCGGCCCCTGACGGCCGACGGAAGATCCGCCCTCGCGGACACGCTGCGCTCGCTGCTGCTGACCTTCGAGGTGGACGACCCGCTGGAGGGCTGAATCCTCCGGGTCCTCCGGCCGCCGCGTCCGGCGCCGCTGCCCCGCCGTCATCTCCACTGCTCACGCGTTCCCGTCTTCGCAAAGGACCTCCCCTGCATGGCCCATCTCCTCGGCACCCAGTCCCTGCACGTCGCCCTGCCCGACCGCATCCTGCTCGAGAACGTCACGGTCGGGATCGACGAGGGCGACCGCATCGGTGTGGTCGGTCGCAACGGTGACGGCAAGTCCACGCTGCTGCGACTGCTCGCACGGCTCCAGGAGCCGGACTCCGGCCGGGTCACCGTGCGAGGCGGCACCCGCGTGGGGGTGCTGAGCCAGCAGGACGAGGCGACGCTGGAGACCACCGTGCGCCACCGCGTGGTCGGCGACCGGCCCGAGTACGAATGGGCCTCCGATCCGCGGATCCGCGACGTCCTGGCCGGCCTGCTGGACGAGATCGACCTGGAGGCGCACCTGGCGGATCTCTCCGGCGGCCAGCTGCGGCGCGTGCACCTGGCCGAGCTGCTGGTCGGCGACTGGGATGTGCTGCTGCTGGATGAGCCGACCAACCACCTCGACGTCGAGGGCATCGCCTGGCTCGCCGAGCATCTGCGCCGTCGCTGGAGCGCCAAGGACGGCGGACTCGTGGTCATCACCCACGACCGCTGGTTCCTCGACGCGGTCTGCACGCGCATGTGGGAGGTCCACGACGGCGTCGTCGATCCCTTCGAAGGCGGATACGCCGCCTACATCCTCCAGCGGGTCGAGCGCGACCGGCAGGCCGCGGCCATCGAGTCCAAGCGCCAGAACCTCATGCGCAAGGAGCTCGCCTGGCTGCAGCGGGGCGCCCCGGCCCGCACCTCGAAGCCGAAGTTCCGTGTCGACGCCGCCCACGAGCTGGTCGCCGACGAACCGCCGGTGCGCGACACCGTGGAGCTGACACAGCTGGCGACCTCCCGACTGGGCCGGGACATCATCGACCTGATCGACGTCGACGCCGGTTACGGGGACGTGCGCGTGCTGCACGACGTCACCCTGCACATCGGCCCGGCGGACCGGATCGGCGTGCTGGGCCCCAACGGCGCCGGCAAGTCGACCCTGCTGAAGCTCATCACGGGTGACCTCGAGCCGCAGGCGGGTCGCGTCAAGCGCGGCAAGACGGTCACGGTGCGCCAGGTCTCCCAGCGGATCGAGGGGCTCCAGGAGGACCAGGACTCGCGGATCAGCGACGTGGTGGGCCGCTACCGCAGCTCGTACCGCACCGGGAAGGACGAGGTCTCCCCCGGCCAGCTGCTGGAGCGGCTCGGGTTCACCGCGGCCCACCAGAAGGTTCGCGTCGGCGCCCTCTCCGGCGGTCAGCAGCGTCGCTTGAACCTGCTGCTGACGCTGCTGGAGGAGCCGAACGTGCTGGTGCTCGACGAGCCCACCAACGACATGGACACCGACATGCTGACGGCGATGGAGGATCTGCTGGACACCTGGCCGGGTCTGCTGATCGTGGTCTCGCACGACCGGTACCTGCTCGAGCGCGTCACCGAGATGCAGTACGCGGTCCTGGACGGTCAGGTCCGGCACGTGCCCGGCGGGGTCGATCAGTACATCCAGCTGCGCACGGCAGCGGAGCAGGCGGGCGCGGCGAGCGCCGGTGGCAGCGGCAGGAACACCGGAGCGGGTACGCCCGCGGGACCTGCCCTGAGCTCGACGGAGGGCAAGGGCACGGGCGTCTCCGCGCCGCGCTCTGCCGCGGTCTCGGGAGCCGAGGCGCACGCGGCCCAGAAGGAGCTCGCGTCCGTGGAGCGCCGGATGGAGAAGCTCACCGGTCAGACCCAGAGGCTGCACGAGCGCCTGGCGGCTCACGATCAGTCGGACTACGTCGGGCTGCAGTCGATCGCCGAGGAGCTGCGCACGGTCGAGGCCGAGCTGGAGACGCTCGAGGAACGCTGGCTGGAGCTCTCCGAGCTGGTGGGCTGACCCTCTTTCTCAGTTCCCCGCGAGCACGCTCGGCTCAGCTCTCCTCGAGCACGCTCGCTCCGGGCGCCGAGCCTCTGGCCACCAGGCATGACTCGACCACCCCGTCGGCGGTGAGGAGCGAGGCCACCGAGTGCGCCTGATCCTCGTCCGCCACCAGCACGGCGACCGTCGGCCCGGAGCCGGAGACCAGGGCTCCCAGCGCGCCGGCCTGCTCCGCATGCTCGACCAGAGGCTCCAGCCCGGGATGCAGGGCGAACGCGGCAGGCTGCAGGTCGTTGTGCAGGGTCTGCCCCAGCAGCTGCGCGTCACCGCTGCTCAACGCCTGCAGCTGGCGCTCGTCGAGCTCCGGATGCTCCGCCAGGGCGCGGCCGCGCGCCAAGGCCAGCTCATCATGGCGACGGTAGACCTCCGGTGTCGAGAGGTGCCCGCCCGGGACCGCCAGCAGCCAGGTCCAGTCGCCATGGGTGAGGACCGTCGTGAGGTCGCCTCCGTTCCCGCGGCCCAGCGCGGTGTGACCGAGCATGGCGAACGGCACGTCGGCACCCAGCCGCGAGCCGAGCTGCCGCAGCCGCTCGCTGCCGAGCCCGAGGCCCCACAGACGGTCCAGAGCCACCAGGACGGCGGCGGCGTCGGCCGATCCCCCGCCCATGCCGCCGGCGACGGGCACCTGCTTGCGGATGTGCAGCGCGGCTCCCTCGTCCAGGTCGTACTCGCTGCGCAGCAGCTCAGCGGCGCGGAGGGCGAGATTGCTCGAATCCAGCGGGACCTCCCCGGGAACCTCGGCGTCGACCTCGAGGCGCAGGTCGGGGCTGCGGGTGACGGTGACCGTCTCGTACAGATCGACGGCCTGGAACAGCGTCGCCAGACGGTGGTACCCACGCTCGTCGAGCGCTCCCACGGCGAGCGAGAGGTTGATCTTTCCCGGTGCACGCACGACCACCCGATCCCATCCGGCACTCATCACGCCGCCTCCTCACTCGCGCGGGCGATCGCCCGGAACTCGTCGATGCCGAGGGTCTCGCCGCGGGCGCCGGGGTCGATGCCGGCGGCGCGCAGGATCTGTTCGGAGCGCGCCGGGCCGCCGGCCCAGCCGGCGAGCGCGGCGCGAAGGGTCTTGCGTCGCTGCGCGAACGCGGCATCGACGATGGCGAAGACCCGGTCCCGTTCGGCCGCGGTCCCCAGCGGATGGTCATGACGCACGAGCTCGACCAGCGCCGAATCGACGTTGGGCACCGGCCAGAAGACCTGCCGGGAGATCCTGCCGGCGTGCACGGCGCGGCCGTACCAGGCGGTCTTCACGCTCGGACCTCCATAGACGCGTGAGCCCGGGCCAGCGGTGAGGCGGTCGACGACCTCGGACTGGACCATCACCAGTGCCGTGCGGAGGGAGTCGAAGCGCTCGAAGGCCGTGAGCAGGATGGGCGTGGCCACGTTGTAGGGCAGATTCGCGACCAGTGTGCTCGGCGTTCCGGTGCGCGGCAGGGAGGGCAGCTCCGTGACCCGCAGGGCGTCGGCGTGCACGAGCCGGTACCGCTCCTCGTCGACTCCTCGGGCTCGCAGCGTCAGCGGCAGCAGCTCGGCGAGGCCGCGATCGAGCTCGATGGCGACGACGTCGGCCCCGGACTCCAGCAGCCCCAGGGTCAGCGACCCCAGGCCCGGCCCCACCTCGAGCACGGCCTGCCCGGCTCCGGTGCCGGCGCGCGCGACGATGGTGCGGACCGTGTTGGGGTCCATCACGAAGTTCTGACCGCGCTGCTTGGACGGACGGATACCGGCCGCCTCGGCCAGCTCGCGGATGTCCCGACCGGTCAGCAGCAGGTCCCCGCCGGCGGCGCCATCCGCGGGGGCGACGTCGTCGGAGCGGGCGGCGTCGTCAGCGGCAACGGCACCGTCGGCCGGCTCGCCGACGGGCTCGTGCGCGCTGCGAGGCGCTCGGGTGCTCATGCCGCCGTGGCTTCCGGCCACCGGTAGACCTGCTCGGTGGTCGAGCGGATCGCGCGGCACGTCTGCTCCAGATCGGTCCCGGTGACGTCCGCGATGGTGCCCATCGTGAGCGGGATCAGATAGGAGGAGTTCGGGCGGCCGCGGTACGGCACCGGCGTCAGGAACGGCGCATCGGTCTCGACCATCACCTGGCCCAGCCCCACCTCGGCCAGGGCCTCCCGCAGGTCACCCGCATTCTTGAAGGTGACGTTGCCGGCGAAGGACAGGTAGTAGCCGCGGTCCACGCACGCGCGGGCGAACTCGGCATCGCCCGAGAAGCAGTGGAAGACGGTGCGCTCGGGGGCGCCGTCGGCCTCGAGGACCTCGAGCACATCGCGGTGGGCGTCGCGATCGTGGATCTGCAGGGGAAGGTCCAGCTCCTTGGCCAGGGCGATGTGGGCGCGGAAGGCCTCGATCTGGGCCGTGCGGGCGGCCTCGTCCGTGCGCGAGGTGCGGAACCAGTCCAGTCCCGTCTCCCCCACCACCACCATCCCGGGCCCGCGCAGCAGCTCGGCGACCTCGGCGATGGCCGCATCGAGCGAGATCGTCGGCTCCCCGTCGTGGTCGCGGCCGCGCGCGTGCAGAGCTGCTTCGTTGGGATGGACGGCGACTCCGCCGCGCAGCGAGGCCGGGCAGGACTCGGAGGCCAGCAGGGCCGCCGTCCAGCGCACCGCCTCGAGATCGGAGCCGATCGTGATCTGGGCGTCGATGCCGGCGTCCGCGGCGCGCTGGACGTGGTCGGCCACCCTCAGCTCCTGGTCGCCGTCGGCGAAGTCGAGATGGCAGTGGTTGTCGATCACCGGGAACGGCAGCGGCTCCGGGGCGGGCGGCCAGGAGCGGTCGCGAGACCTTCCGCGCGGGTCGATCTGCTCCCGGCTGCGCACCGGTGCGGAGGCGCCCGGCTCAGCTGCGGCCGGCGCCGATGCGCCCGATACGACGGCGGCCCCTGAGCCGGGGGCTCGCCCGGCCTCGTTCTCGTGCGATGACGACATGCGACCATCGTAGGAGGATCTGCCACGGCACCGAGCCACTCCTGCTGTGCTCGTCCGCCGGCCGGTTCCGTCGTCGTCCGGTTCCGTCTCCGTCGGTCGGTCCGCTCGTCGCACGGTGGGCCCACCCGGACGTTCGCGGTGGGCAAGGTCACGACATCGGGTCAGCTCCGGGGGAGGCGCGAGAGCGGCCGATATGGCAAGATGGGCGGTCGTTGCGCGTCCTGTCGTGCACCCGAGCGCCCCGACTCAGCTGGACCGGGTTCGGGTCGCTGCTCGGGAAGGATGCCAGCGCACGATCATCCTCCAGACCGTCAAGGAGCGTTCCCATGGCAGTGCCCAAGTTCAAGATGTCCCGCTCTCGTACGCGGTCCCGTCGCTCGCAGTGGAAGGCGCACAACGCCGACCTCGTGCAGGTGAACGTCCGCGGCCGCAGCGCCGCTGTGCCGCGCCGGCTGGCCAAGGCCTACCAGCGCGGTCTGCTCCAGATCGACGACTGATCCGGTCGGGCCCGTGGCCCGATCCATCCAGTCCGCACGAAGCCCCCGGCACCTGATGGTGACGGGGGCTTCGTCGCGTCCGCAGGACCGCCAGGAGGCCAAGGACGTCCGAGAAGCAGTCAGCCCTTGCCGCGCGGCGCGTGAGTGTCCTTGCGTCGCAGCGCCTGGTCGTAGAGCTCGCTGGCCGTGATGCCCGCGGCGCTCCTGGCGGCGGCCTTCGCGGCATCCTTGAGCCGCTCCCCCGCCGCGGCCCGGGCCAGGACGTCCTCGACCAGATCCTCCGCGCTGGCCGCGACCGGCTCGGCCCCGGCCACCACGATCACGACCTCGCCGAGCACCTCGGTGGCCTCGGCCCAGGCGGCCAGCTCGCCCAGGGTGCCGCGCTGGATCTCCTCGTAGGTCTTGGTCAGCTCCCGCGCGACGGCACCGCGGCGCTCGAGGCCGAACGCCTCCGCCATCGCGGCGAGCGTCACGGCGGTGCGACGTGGTGACTCGAAGAACACCATGGTCCGCTGCTCGGTGGCCAGAGGTTCCAGAGCGCTCGCGCGACGGCCCTCGCGACGCGGCGGGAATCCCTCGAAGGTGAACCGGTCCGGTGCGATCCCGGACGCCGCCAGCGCGGTCAGCACGGCCGACGGGCCCGGGATGACCGTGACCGTGTACCCGGCCTCGGTCGCGGCACGCACGGCACGGAATCCGGGATCGGAGACGACGGGCATGCCGGCGTCCGTGACGATCAGGACGCGCTCACCCTCGCCGAGGGCCTCGAGCAGGACGTCGGTGCGCTCGGCCTCATTGTGCTCGTGGTACGAGAGGATGCGCCCCTGCGCGGTCACCTCCAGCGCGCTGAGGAGACGCGCCAGACGCCGCGTGTCCTCCGCCGCGATGACGTCGGCCTCCCCCAGCGCCCGCATCAGGCGCACGGACGCATCCAGCGGATTGCCGATCGGCGTGGCGGCGAGGGTGAGGACTCCGGGTTCGAGCATCCGGCCATGCTAGCCAGCCCGCGCCCCGTGCGTCCCCGGGACGGGGCAGGGGCGATGACCTAGCATGTGCGGGTGCACACGGAGGAGGAGGAGGAGGAGGCGACTCATCGCGCCGATGTCGATGAGGAGCCCGGTGCACTGCTGAGCTCCTACCGGCGCCGCCTGAAGACCTTCGACCTGCCGCTGTCCCGCCTCGCCTGGGCCGGTGCCATGGCGCTGTTCGGTCTGGCGCTCGTGCTGCGGCTATGGGGCCTCGGCTCGATCGGGGAGCTCATCTTCGACGAGACCTACTACGTCAAGGATGGCTACGCCCTCACCCAGGAGGGCGTGGAGATGTCGTGGCCGGACGAGCACGATCCCGTGTTCGAGGCCGGTGATGTGGACACCTATGAGGACACCGGGTCGTACGTGGTCCACCCCCCGCTGGGCAAATGGCTGATCGGCGGCGGGATGACGCTGCTGGGCGCTGACAACGCCTGGGGCTGGAGGATCTCCTCCGCGATGCTGGGCGCAGTGGCCGTGCTGATGCTCGCCCGCATCGGGCGCCGGCTTTTCCGCTCGACCACCGTCGGCCTGATCGCGGGCCTGCTGCTCGCGGTGGACGGGATGCATCTGGTCCATTCGCGCACCAGCCTGCTGGACCCCTTCGTCATGTTCTTCGCCCTGGCCGCTTTCGGGGCGCTGCTGATCGACCGTGACCGCTTCCGCGAGCACCTGGCGCTGCAGGCCGTGAAGCTCCATGGCGCCGTCGAGACCGAGCCGCGCCTCGGCGTCTCCGGCGGATGGCGGCCGTGGCGCCTGTTCGCCGGGGCACTGCTGGGCATGGCCTGTTCGGTGAAATGGTCCGGCATCTACTTCGTGGCCGTGTTCGGGATCATGACCGTGCTGTGGGACTGGTGGGCCCGCCGCACCGTCGGCCAGCGCCGATGGCTGCTCGGCGGCCTCGTCAAGGACGCGATCCCGGCGTTCTTCGCGACCGTGGGCACGGCCCTGGTGGTCTACCTCGCCTCCTGGGCGGGCTGGTTCGCCTCCGCCATCGGGTACAACCGGCACCTCGCGGCGGAGCAGGGCGCGGCGACCGGGTTCGGGCCGCTCGATTCGCTGATCTCGCTGTGGCTCTATCACCGCCAGGCCTACGACTTCCACATCGGACTGGACTCCGAGCATCCCTATCAGGCCAACCCGTTGGGCTGGCCTCTGATGCTGCGGCCGACGAACTTCTACTACCGCTCCTACGAGTACGGGGAGAACGGCTGCGAGGTCGCCGAGTGCGCCTCGCACATCCTGGACGTGGGCAATCCGTTGATCTGGTGGCTGGGCAGTCTCGCAGTGCTGGTGACCCTGGTGATCGCGATCCTGCGACGCGACGGGCGTGCGTGGGCTGCTCTGGCCGGCATCGCGGCCGGCTACCTGCCGTGGCTGCTGTATCTGGACCGCACCATCTTCACCTTCTATGCGGTCGTCTTCGAGCCCTGGCTGCTGCTGTGCCTGGCGTACGTGCTGGGCCTCGTCATCGGCCCGCCCGGCGCCGACGCGGAGAGACGCCTGGCCGGAGGTCTCTTCGCCGGCTCGCTGCTGGTGCTGATCGTGCTCGTCTCCGCCTTCTTCTGGCCCATCTGGACCGGTCAGGTGATCGATCTGGAGCAATGGCGCTACCGCATGTGGCTGCCTGGCTGGACCTGATCATCTCCGGACCGTCGAGGGTGTGACCACGGTTACGATTGCCGCATGGCTCCGGACCCCTCAGCCCTGCGCGACCTCGCCCGCGATCTCGGTGTCGGCACCGACTACTCGGGCTGGGACGGCACTCGTCGAGCCGTCGCCGACGCCACCCTGCATGCCGTGCTGGCCGCCCTCGGGACACCCGTGGAGACCGAGGAGGACATCGCCCGCGTCCGGGCCGAGCGGGAGCTGGCCCCCTGGACCCGCACCCTTCCTCCGGTGACCGTGCTGCGGCAGGACCGCTCCACCACCGTCCCGGTCCACGTCGACCACGGCACGCCGGTCACCACGCACCTGCTGCTGGAGGACGGCGGCCGCCGCGACCTGGCACAGGTGGAGGACTTCACGGCTCCCGTGGAGGTCGACGGGCGCCTCCGAGGCCGGGCCGGCTTCTCCCTCCCGGAAGGTCTGCCTCTGGGCTGGCACCGTCTGGTCGCGGACACGGCGAGCGGCACCGAGGAGGCCGACGTCGTCGTGACGCCGGCACGGCTCACGACTCACGAGCAGTTCCTCTCCCGCCGCGGGTTCGGCCTCCAGGCCCAGCTGTACTCCGTGCGCTCGCCGCGGTCGTGGGGCATCGGCGATCTCGCGGACATGCGGGACCTGGCCGCGATCACCGGCGCCCGTCACGGCGCGGACTTCCTGCTGGTCAATCCGCTGCACGCCTCCTACCCGACGCCGCCGATGGAGCCCTCGCCGTATCTGCCGGTCACCCGCCGCTTCACCAGCGCGCTCTACCTGCGCCCGGAGGACGTGCCCGAGTACCGGGAGCTGACGGACATCGCGCGGCAGCGGCTGGCGGTGCTGAAGCGGGAGGTCGACGGATGGAACGCCCGCACGGACCGGCTCGAGCGCGACGACGTGCTCCGCGCGAAGCTGGACGCGCTCGAGGAGCTGTTCGCCGTTCCACTGACCCCGGCTCGCCGAGCCCTGCTGGAGGCCTACCGCGAGCGGGAGGGACAGGGCCTCGAGGACTTCGCCACCTGGATGGCGATCGCCGAACGGGCACGCACGTCCCCCGAGGGCGCCGGGTCGGATCTGCTGGAGCACCTCGACGAGGCCGCCATTCAGCAGTCGCGCCACGACCTGGCCGACCGCATCGAGTTCCACATCTGGACGCAGTGGCTGCTGGACGAGCAGATGCGCGGGGCCCAGGCCGCGGCGCGCGAGGCCGGCATGCGCATCGGGATCATGCACGACCTGGCCGTCGGTGTGGAGCAGGTCGGCGCCGACTCCTGGCGCCTGCGCGGGGTCCTCGCCGACGGCGTCACGGTCGGCGCTCCGGCGGACCAGTACAACCAGCAGGGGCAGAACTGGCACCAGCCGCCGTGGCACCCGCAGCGGCTCCGTGAGGCCTCGTACCGGCCCTGGCGCGACATGCTGCGCACCCTGATGCGTCACGCCGGGGCGCTGCGCATCGACCATGTGCTGGGGCTGTTCCGGCTGTGGTGGATCCCCGAGGGCGTGGAGGCCGCCGAGGGCGCCTACGTCTCCTACGACCACGAGGCGATGATCGGGATCCTGGCCCTGGAGGCGGAGCGCTCCGGGACCGTGGTGGTCGGCGAGGACCTCGGCACCTTCGAGCCATGGGTGCGCGACTTCCTCGTCGGACGCGGAATCCTGGGCACCTCGATCGTCTGGTTCGAGTACGACGAGGAGGGACGGCCGCTGCGGGCGGAGGATTACCGCACCCTGTGCATGGCCTCGGTGGGCACCCACGATCTACCGCCGACGGCCGGGTACCTCGCCGGCGACCACGTCGAGCTGCGCCACCAGCTGGGGCTGCTCGAGCGGGAGCTGGAGGCGGAGCAGCTCGAGGACGCCGCCGGGCGCGAGCAGGTCCTCGACGTGCTGCGGGCCGAAGGGCTGCTGGAGGAGACCGCCCCGGGAGCCGATGCGGTCGAGGACACCGTGATCGCATTGCACCGGCACCTGGCGTCGACGCCGTCGGTTCTGCTCGGGGTGTCGCTGGTGGACTGCGTCGGCGAGCGGAGGATCCAGAACCAGCCGGGCACGGATGAGGAGTACCCCAATTGGCGGATCCCCCTGGCCGATGCCGCGGGGGAACCGGTGGGAGTCGACGACATCGCGACCGATGAGCGCACCGCACGCCTGCTGGCGGCGGTGCGCGAGGGCATCAGGCCGCGGTGACCTGGGCCCAGTTCGGGCGTTCGGCCAGGAAGGCCCGCGCAGCGCTCTGAGCGCCCTCGAGGGTGTGGTGGGCGCCCCAGCCGCACTGGACCTCGTTGGCGGCAGGCACCTCGTCGGCCTCGACGAGATCTCGCAGCGTCGCCTCGAGCAGCGGGGCGAAGTCCTCCGGGGTGTGGTCGCCGACCAGCAGCACGTAGAAGCCGGTGCGGCAGCCCATCGGCGAGACGTCCAGGACGTCACCGGAGTGGTTGCGCATGTGCTCGGCCATCATGTGCTCGAGGGAGTGGACGGTCTCCGAGTCGAGGTGGGCGACGTTGGGCTGGGTGAAGCGCACGTCGAACTTGGTCAGCACGTCGCCGGCGGGCAGCTCCTTGCGATCCGCGATCCGGATGTAGGGGGCCGCGACGGTGCGATGGTCGAGGTTGAAGCTCTCGACGTTCATCCGAGGCTGCTGGGACTGCTGAGGCTGCTGGGTGTGCGGGCTCTGGGGGGTCTGGTCCGTCATCGGGACTCCTTCGCGGGGTGCGGGTCGATGGCCGCGTCAGCGGCCGGGTCGGGTGGTGCGGTTCGACCGGGCGGGGCGCCCGGACCGGGAGCTGCCGGCGGCGCGCGCGCCGCCAGAGCGGCCACCGCCGCTGGACCGGCCGCGCTCGCCGGAGCGTTTGCCGTCGCCGGAGCTCTTGGGGTCGATGGAGCGTTTGCTGTCGGCGGCATCGCTGCCCCGACCGGAGCGCGGGGTGCGACCACGGACGACGCCGACGAACTCCTGACGCAGTTCGTCGTCGCTCGCCCGGGGCCAGACCAGAGCGATCCGGGTCGGTTCGGCGTCGGCCAGCGGGCGGTGGGCGGCGTCCTTGCGGTGGTGGAGCCGAGCCAGGGACAGGGGCATGCGGGTGTACCCGATGCCGGTGGCGACGACGGCGACGCGATCTGCGGCGTCGTCGGGATCCTGCGGGAGGATCTCCGTCTCGTCGGCCAGGTCGGCTTCGTGGACCTCGTCCAGGAGGCTGAGGACGTTCTCGGTCCCGACGACGACCGCCGGGCGCTCCTCCCACAACGCGACGACGTGGAGATCGTCGGCCGGGATCGGCAACCGGACGAAGCACATGTCGACCTCTCCGCCCTGCAGAGCCTCGTGCTGGCGGGAGAACGGGACCGGGGCGAGCTCGAGCCAGGCCTCGCGGCGCGCGGACTTCCACCGGCGCAGGAACCGGTCGGGCTCGACACCGGGCACGTAGCCGACGCGCAGGGTGCGGGTTTCCATGGGCCCAGCCTACGGCGCACCGGCGGCGAGCGGCACGATGTCACCGGCGCCGCGGAGATGGTCAGAGCGCGGCGGCCTCGGGAAGCGCGGTGCCCAGGAGATCGACCAAGGTATCGGCGCTGACCTCGCGCAGCGCCGTCGAACTCGTCTCGTCCTGCGGGGTGTCCATCACGAACACGGCGTCGGAGGTGGCCATGATCGAGACCTGGACCGAGTCCGGCCCTCGGTCGGCGGTCGTCAGGACGCTCAGCGCGCGCGTGTCCTGGAGGCGTCGCGCGATGTCGCTGTCGGTGCCCTCGAAGTCGGAGAGCGTGCCGTCGATCGGTTCGCCGTCCTCGTCACCGGCGACCGAGTTCTGGTCGACGTAACGGGCCAGCCGGGCAGGGAGCGCCTCCCGGGTCGGAACACTGAAGTGATGGAAGCCGTCGACGGTGACGAACTCCTCGAGCACCCCGTCGTGAGGGAACACGTAGACGATGATCTCCGTGGTCTGGTCGGCCACGCGCCGCGTGAGATTGACCAGGGCCAGGGGCGCGGAACGCAATGTCAGGAGCCCGGCGAGCGTGCGATCGAGCTGTGCCGTGCGTTCGGCCGGCGCCTCGGTGGCGAGATCCTCCCCCTCGTTCTCCCGGCCCTCGTCGGTGAACTGGACGAGTCCGCGGGCGGTCAAGGACCTCAGCGCCACGGCGGCGGCCGGATCACGATCGAGCCCGGAGGCGTCCAGGAACGGCGTCCCCGCGGGATCGAGGGCCTGGTTCCCCCTGAGCGCGATCAGCTCCTCGTCGGTGAGCACGGCGAGGACCTCTGCCTCGCTGCTCGCGGCGGCGAGGATCTCGTATGCCCCGGCGGCGTCTCGTTCGGTACGGAGGGTCTGCTGGGTCATGCTTCTCATCCTAAGGTCGCCGCGGCAGGGTCAGAGGCCCACCAGGCCGCCGAGCGAGTCGAGACCATCGCTGACCGTGTCGCCGACGGACTCGGCCGCATTGCCCACGGCGTCACTGACGGTCGAGGCCGTATTGCTGACCGTCTCTCCGACGGTCTCGGCCGCATTGCCCACGGCATCGCTGACGGTTGACGCGGCGTTGCTGACCGCCCCGACCGTGGCCTCGGCGGCGTTGCCCACCGCGTTGGTGATCCCGTCCCAGTTCTCGTACACGGTCTTGCCGAGATCCATCCCGATCGAGACCACTCCGGCGGCCGCGCCGATCGCCCCCACCACGGGGGCGGCAGGGCCTGTCAGCGGGGCGATCGCCAACAGCGTGCCTCCGGCCGCTCCGATCCCACCGCTGACCTGGTCGTACGTGTTGTCCGCCGTGAATGCCTGATGGATCCCGACGCCGATGTCGACGAACGGCAGGGCTTTGCCGAGCATCCTGCCGCCGGTCTTGAGGAACGGAGCGACATCATCGAGCTTGTTGAGGTACTTCCCCGGTTCGAAGTTCCCGATCGACGACGGCAGCCCCAGTTTGCCGAGCACGTTCTCGGCGGCCTTCTGCCACCCCTTGCCACTCGAGAACAGTTCATCGAGGTACGCGCCGCGCCACAGCTTCTGCAGGCCGCGTTGCGCCAGCTGCGCGTATTCATCGGCGGCCGACGGGATACGACCCAGGAAATCCGAGAGCTCCTTGAGCTTGAGGTACATGGACTGACCGTCCTTGACCAGGTCCTTGATGAACCCGATCGGACTGAACCCGTCCTCTCCTCCCCCGCCGCCCGAGCCGGCGCCCGAGCCCCCGGCGCCGCCGGCACCCGAGGCAGCGTCCTGCTCCTCGGCGTGCGCCTCGAGGTCCCGCGCGCGCTGGGAGAGTTCGGTGTGGCGCAGGTCGAACAGCGTGGCCACGCTGCCGGTCCAGTTCTGGCGAAAGGCATCCGCGTCGGGCCCCTGCCAGATGCTCTCGTCGAGGACCATGGGCTCGAGCGTCTCGCGCAGCTCGCTCAGCCGCTGCGCCTGCTGTGTGACCCGTTGTGCGTGGTCGCGCAGTTGGCCGGTGTCGGCTCCGAAGAACCCACTCATTCGTCGCCTCCGTCGTCAGCTGGCCGGGCACGGTGCTCGGTCGCCCGGGTCATCATCATGGCCACGACGCTACCGCCCGCAGCGGCGGCTGCCCATGGGGAGGACTCCCCATGCCCGGACGCCGCGCCCCTACGATGAGTGCATGACACCGACCCGTGCCTCGATGAGCTACGCGACCGCCTTGAACCGGAACGAGCTGTTCGAGAGCCCGGGGCTGCGCCGCGATATCCCGGCCGTCCTGGCCCCCGACGAGGAGGTGCTGCTGGTGCTGCCGGGTGTGGGCGGGGATTTTCCGGATGTCATGATCGCCACGGATCGACAATTCCTGCTGGCATCGGTCGCGGGCCCGCTGAAGAAGGCCAAGGTCAAGCGCGAAGTTCCGGCCCGAGGCATCACCGGCGTCGAGTACCGTCCGGGAGTGTTCTCCCGCGTCCGCGTCCGGGTGGCCGATGGACGTGATGTGCGGATGATGCCCCACCGCAAGGCGGACGCCGAGCGGTTCGCGACAGAATTCGCCCACGTGATCCGCACCGGGCGCCTGCCGTCGTGAGTATGTCCCCGTCGGGAGGATCCCCGGGGCACGACGCCCTGCCTCCTCGGCACCGTCAGATCGAGCGTTCGGTGCGCGCCAGTATCCGTAGCAGATCGGGCGTGAACCGTTCAGAGCGGCCGAGGTTGACCAGGTGGGTGCCGTAGCCCAGCACCTCGAGCCGTCCCCGCGGGGCGGCGTCGGCGAAGGCACGTTCGTGCAGACGGAACTGGTCGACGCGAGGGTTCAGGATGGTCACCGGCGCCGAGATGCTGCTCAGTGCCCCGAGCAGGTCCAGTGAGGCGACCGCGCTCATCGCCGGCGGCACCACGTCGGTGCCCGCCCTGCCACCTCGCACGTAGGCGCGGGCGCCCGCGCGGCCGAGGACCGCGGCCAGCGCCGGCGGCGGTCCTCCCGAGCCTCGCTCCCGAGTCCCCGGCAGAAGGTCGGTCGCCGTGATGGCCAGGCCGTACAGCCACGCTGTGCGCGCGGTGGGCTGGGCCGAGGCCCCGACGACGACGAGCGAGGCCAGCAGTTCGCGGTCCTCGATCTCAGCGGCGGCCTGGATCGCGAGCATTCCGCCGAGCGAGGAGCCGACAAGGTGCACTGCTCGCCTCTCGGGCCCGGCCGCTGTCTCGATCGCCTCGGTGATGGCCGCGAGCGCGGCGGCCAGTGTGAAGGGCTCGCCTCGACGGGCACCGTGGCCGGGCATCTCCGGCGTGATCACCCGGTGCCCGGCGGCGCGCAGCGACGGCACCTGCCGGTCCCACTGGCTGGCGGAGGTGCGGGCGCCGTGGACCAGGACGACCGGCCGGGGCGCAGCCCTCACGCCGACACCGTGTGCCCGGCGCAGCGACGCAGCACCTTCGCGAAGCGCTTGGGGCGCGAGAGGTTGGCGATGTGCCCGGCGTCGTGGAGGATCACCAGTTCACCGTTCTGCGCTGCATCGAGGAAGAGTGCTTCGTGGCGGCGGAACGGGTCGTGCTCCCCGTTGACGAAGGTCAGGGGCACCTCGATCGCGGCGACGTCGGCGAGCAGGTCGAGGGAGCCGATGGCCCGCACCACGGTGCGCACCACCCCGCGGGCGCGGCCGCCCCCGTAGTACCGGCGCGCGGCCTTGCGGGTGTGGCGCCGGGCGAAGGATCTCTGCACCCGTGTGTCGGAATCCCCGGGCAGCCAGTCCTTCATCGACATCCACAGCCCGTACAGCCGCGCCATCGTGGGGCCGGGGACGATGGTGCAGTCCGCGGCGACCACACCGGCCAGCCGCCCGGGGTTCCGCGCCGCCCAATGCAGGGTGAGATAGCCGCCGAGGGAGAGCCCGACCAGCAGCGGTGGCTCCCCGCAGGCGCTGACCGCCTCCTCGATGGTCTCCATCGCGGCCTCGAGCGTGAACTTCTCGCCGTGACGGTCGCCGTGGCCGGGCAGGTCCGGAGCGAACACCTCGAACCCACGCTCGCGGAGGCGGCGGGTCTGGCCCTTCCACATGGTGCGGGAGGAGCGCACGGCATGGATCAGCACGATGCTGGTGGTCATCGTGGTCCCTCCTGTGCGCCGCGCGGCCTGCCGCTCCCCGACGGGAGACTACCCGGTCCGGCGGCCGTCGGGAGCGCGCTCCGTACCCACGGCTACCCTGGGCGCATGCCGAGCTACCGCATGCATCTGCCGATCGGCGAGCTGCTGCCCGGGGCCTCCCCCGGCGACGTCACGGAGCAGGCGAAGCTGGCGCTGGGCACGCTCCACGCGGTGGAGAAGACGGACGTCGAGGCTCCCCTGGTGGGTGGGCGACGGGTGGGTCGCGTGGTGCTGCGGTTCGCGGTCGATGCCAGCAGCAGGCCGGAGGAGGACGCAGCGGCCCGGCACGCCCTGACCGTGGTCATCGACCACCTCGAGCGCAGCGTCGGCCGCATCGCGCCGCAGAGCGCCATCGTGCTCACCCGCGGGGGCGCGGGTCGGTTCCGGCCGATCGGGCCGGGCTGAACCGGATCGGCAGCGTTCTCATCCCTCCGCGGCGTCGTGGCCCGGCGTCGCGTCACCCCGGATCGTCAGCTGCAGGAACACCAGGTCGAGCCAGCGGCCGAACTTGACGCCCACCTCCGGCATCCTGGCCACCTCGACGAAGCCGAGCTTCTCGTGCAGGCGGATGGATCCCGCGTTCCCGGCCTCGATCCCGGCGACCATGACGTGGATTCCCTGCTGCTGCGCCCTGTCGATCAGTTCCAGCATCAGCGACCGGCCCACGCCGTTGCCCTGCTGACCATCCCTGACGTAGACGGAGTTCTCGACCGTGTGGCGGAAGCCGTCGCGTGCCCGCCAGGTTCCATACGAGGCGTAGCCCAGGACCGAGCCATGCTCATCGACTGCCACCAGGACCGGGAAACCGGCCTGCCGCCGCTGGGTGAGCCAGGCGGCGCGGTCGGCGAGGTCGACGGGGTGGTCGTCCCACACCGCTGTCGTGTGCCGCACGGCGTCGTTGTGGATCTCGGTGATCGTCTCCAGGTGCGTGCTGTCCGCGTCTCGGATCTCCACTGCGGCGTCCTCTCCCCGGCTGCCGGGTCCGGTCCGTGTCGGCGATGGTGGTCGGAGGACGCTCATGACGGCGGCCGCCCGTCCGGGCCCGGACGCCACATGTCGAAGCGCAGATCCTCGTCGATCGCGAAGTACGTGCTGGGACCGCCGCCGCGCACAACCGGTTCGGCCTTCGCGGTCTGGTAGATGCCGCCTGCCAGCAGCGCCTCGGCGATGTGCACGCCGACCACCTCACCGAAGACCACCCGATTCTCGGTGGCGGCACCGCTGGCCGCCTGCAGGGTGACGATCTGCGTGAGGCGGCACTCGAAGACCGTACGGGATTCGGCCACGTGGGGGACGCTGACCACGCGCGAGGGTGCGGGGGTGAGACCGGCGAGCTCGAACTCGTCGACCTCCGGCGGCGCGGGAGCCGAGGTCACGTTCATGGCCTCGGCGAGCTCCCGGCTGACCAGGTTCCAGCAGAACTCGCCGGTGGCCTCGATGTTCGTGAGCGTGTCCTTGGTCCCGCTGCTCGAGAAGCCGATGATCGGCGGGGTGTAGCAGAACGCGTTGAAGAAGCTGTATGGCGCGAGGTTGAGGACCCCGTCGGCCGAACGGCTCGAGATCCACCCGATCGGCCGCGGCGCGATGATGGCGTTGAACGGGGAATGCGGGAGCCCGGTCCCGGAGGCCGGCTCGTAGAAGTGCTGCTTCGGGGCGGCCGTGGGCGTCATCGGAGAGTCCCGGGATCTCGGCGCTGCTCCACGGCTGCTCCCTTCCTCGAGAAAGACACTGAGCCACGTCATCGACGATGGCGATGACGTGGCTCAGGGCATTCGGTGGAGCTAGGGGTGTCTGGGTGCACGACATCGTTGACAGATTCTACCGGCGGGTTTGGTGGTGATCGTTGACGGGTCAGTCGGGACATCGTTGACAAGGGCGGTGGCTTGATCATTGACCGGTGAGTCGCGACATCGTTGACGCCCGGACGCGGCCGAGGATGCCGCATGAGCTCCAAGGACAAGAACCTCCTGATCGTCCGCGCGGTCACAGAGCAGGGCCTGACCCACGCCCAAGCCGCAGCCCGATACGGCACCAGCCGCCAATGGGTCCACACCCTCGTCCTGCGCTACCAGACCGGCGGCCCACCAGCCCTCGAGCCCCGCTCCCGCGCGCCACGGACCCGCCCCGGAACGACTTCGGCCAGCCTCCGCGCCCGCATCATCACCCTGCGAGGCGAACTGACCGCCCAGGGCGCCGACGCAGGCCCCGCCACGATCGCCTGGCACCTCGACCAAGAACACCGCCGCGTGCCCTCGACCGCGACCTGAAGCGCCCTGGGTTTCGTTCCGATCCTGATACGAGGAGGATTGGAACATGCCGAGCAAGTACCCACAGTCGTTCCGGGACCGTGCCATTCGCATGGTCACCG